>CAYJNC010000306.1:0-2718 GCA_964371185.1 uncultured Christensenellaceae bacterium | reverse complement strand
GTGCTTTTTATAGTTTTGCAATGTGATTTCATGGTTTTTATTTGCGTAGCAATATTTGCAACCGTTCGGGCAAGAGTTAAGCATGCCTATGTCTCTGCTTTCTATGCACCGGCACCCCTCTCGAAAACCTTTGTGTTTGAGCCTGCGAAACTCTAATCCGTTTGCCTCGCCGAGTATGTCTAACGTCACACACCCCGAAGAATCTATGCCAAACTTCGCATAATCTTCCTCCGGACCGCACGTTTGCAATACGAACCCATATTTTTTTGCTATCTTCCCAAACTCCTCCGATAAAATATCCATTTCTGTTTTTGTGATGGCTTTAAGCTCGGGAAAGTTTGTTTTATGCTTAGAATACATCTCGATAAAACTGAAAATACATCTGTCTATATGGCCGGTTAGCCTCTTTGCCATGTCTTTAAACGTTTCTATGTGTCTATTAACCGTATATTTTTCCGTAAGCAAAACGGGGTCGTATCGCCAGGCTATTTTCTTTGCTCCCACTATCTTTTCAAGTTCAAGCAACGTCTTTATGCTTTCATCTATGCTCGGCACACCGGGCTCAACATCTTTTCCGTAAGCCGTTATGGTATAATAAAAATATGTCGCAAACCGCTCTGTTATCTCGTTTATCCGTGGCAATATAGGCGCGTAATTTTTTGAACCGAATATGATGCAGTCTATTTTTTCGGGCGTTAGTTCGTATCTTCTGATATGGCGCGGAAACAACGAGTTTCGAGACAGTGCAAACCCTTCTTTAAACCTCTTAAACAACCACTCGGAATAATGGTTTACAATATCTGTTCTGCCGCTTATGTTTACTATCATGCTACACCTCTTAGCTTAAAAATAGTCTATGTTTGTATTTGATTGTTTCGTCACCCGCTTTTTATTCTTAGGGTCGTCCATCTCGGGAATTGCCCCCGCCGCAATCGCCCATAAATAAACGCTTGCAACCGTGCCATAAGGCGAATACCTTTTGCGGTATCTCTCAAACATTTGCCTTGTGACTTCTTTATGCCGATAAAGCATACGCAACCCCCTATGTATAGCGATGTCGCCAAAACTAAAGACGTCTCCCCGACGCAAGGCGCTTGCAAGTAGCATTTCTGCCGTCCACACACCAATGCCGTTCAACTTTTTCAGCGTATCTATAACGTCTTTATCCGGCAGGTTTTGAAGCTCGTCTAAATCAAGCTCCCCCGTGCAAACTTTCTGCGCAAGCTCTTTGATGTAACCCGCTTTTTTAAATGTTGTGCCGCACACCTGTATTTCATCTACCGACAAGTTGTTTAAATTTATTGCGCAAACCCCACCGATACCGTCTTTCATTCTTTTAAAAACCGTTTCTCTCGCTTGTCTCGAAACTTGCTGGCCTATTATCGCGCGGATAATTGCCGTAAAAACATCTTCGTCAATCGGCCGCTTTATCATGCCGATTTTGTCTATCGCCTCGCCTAAACGCTTGTCTTTTTTCTTTAAATAGGTTATCTCTTTTTCACCGTATTCAAAATACACACTTCCACCTCTTTTGACTTTGTCTATATACATTATACAAAAAAAACGGCTGTGTTTCTTCCTGTTTTTTTGCATGTAATTATTTCGCCAAAAGCATGACTTGTTTTAATGCAAAATGTGCCGAGTTGATTATTTTGCCGATAGTTGATAGAATTAATAGTAAAGAAATTATATTATAGAGGTTAAATATGTCGGAAAACAAAAAGAAAAAAAATATTATATCAAGGTTTATAGCCTACTACAAACCCCACAAAAAGATGTTTGCGTTCGACATGTTGTGCGCCCTTGCCGTTGCGCTCTTAGGGCTAACCTTCCCCCTTGTAACAAGGAGAATAATAGACGAAAGCATTCCAAACAACGATATCGGCGAGCTGATTTTGATGGGTGTTTTGTTGCTGGGCATATATCTTGCTATCGCCCTTTTTACCTATTTCATCAACTATTATGGGCATATGATGGGTGTACGCATAGAGGCGGACATCCGGAGAGATTTATTTTGCCACCTCCAAAAACTTTCGTTTAAATACTACGATAAAAACCGTACCGGGCAAATTATGTCTAAGATGCTCAACGATCTTTTCGACATAACAGAGCTTGCGCATCATGGACCCGAAGATATTTTCATTTCGATTGTTATGTTTACCGGCTCGAGCATTATTATGTTTGGCATAGAATGGCGATTAGCCTTGTGCATTTTGCTTTTCTTACCGTTGATCAGTTGGTTTGCGATCACACGTCGCAGAAAAATGAAGACGGCTTTTCGGGAAGTTAGGGAACAAATCGGCGATGTTAACACACAGGTAGAAAGCAGTATCAGCGGAATAAGAGTTGTCCAATCTTTTACAAACGAAGAGTACGAAGCGGAAAAATTTAATGCCGGAAATTCGCTTTTCAAACGGGCAAAAAAGCATTCTTATAAAGCCATGGCAACTTTTATGAGCGGCATGGAGTTTCTTACAAATGCGGCAAACGGCATGGTGCTTATCGTTGGCGGACTCTTGGTTTTTTCAGGCACTATGAGGCTTGAAGAATTGGTTATTTTTTTGCTTTATATCAACATAATTCTACAGCCGATAAAACGCCTTACAAACTTTACTCAACAGTTTGAGCAAGGCATGAGCGGATTTAGAAGGTTTGTTGAAGTAATGGACACCGAAGTCGAGATAGCCGACCTAAAAAATGCCACAGACTTAAAAAATG
>CAYJNC010000305.1:0-2733 GCA_964371185.1 uncultured Christensenellaceae bacterium | reverse complement strand
GGGAGAGGTGTTTTTATTTACAAACAATCGCAGAAAAACCTATGATACGGAGGAAGAAAAGTTGGCCTTTAAAGCACCTAAGGGAACTAAAGACATATTGCCACAGGATAGTTACAAGTGGCAATACATTGAAAATATTGTAAGAGAGATAACGGCGTTGGCAGGGTATCGTGAGATAAGGACACCCGTGTTTGAGCACACCGAATTGTTTTTGCGGGGTGTTGGCGACACAACAGACATCGTACAAAAAGAAATGTATACGTTTGAAGACAAAGGCAATAGGTCTGTCACGTTAAAGCCGGAGGGAACGGCGGGTGTTGTGCGTGCCTTCATAGAAAGTGGTTTGGCAGGTGGTGTTCAACCTACTAAAATGTATTATCTTTCAACCCCCGTTTTCAGATACGAACGTCCGCAATCCGGAAGGCTTCGCGAGCATCATCAATTCGGCATAGAAGTTTTCGGTGCAAAAGATGCGGCAATAGATGCAGAAGTAATATATATGGCACATACATTGTTAAAAAAATTAGGCCTGTTAAACGTACGCCTAAACATAAACAGCATTGGTTGCCCGAGTTGCAGACCGCAATATAACGAAAAATTAAAAGAGTATTTAAAAGAAAACTACGAAAATTTGTGTAATACTTGCAAAGATAGGTATGAAAAAAATCCGCTACGCATACTCGACTGCAAAGTGGAAAGTTGCAAGTCTCTTATTAACAACGCACCAACTATGATAGAAAATTTGTGTGAAGAGTGCGACACGCATTTTAATACATTAAAAGAGTATTTAACGGCAATAGAGCTCGACTACACAATAAACCCGTTTATTGTTCGTGGCCTCGATTACTACACAAAAACAGTGTTCGAAATTATTTCGGACAGCATAGGCGCACAGGGAACTGTTTGCGGCGGCGGTCGATATGACGGCCTTATAAAAGAAATTGGCGGACCGCAAATGGAAGGCATCGGCTTTGGCATGGGCATAGAGAGATTGTTGCTGGTTGTGCAAAATGAGGGTATTTTAATACCCGAGCCACCTAAAACAAAGGCATATATCTGTGTGCATGGCGGCGAAAAGCAAAGGGTTGTAGCGGTTAACTTGCTGAAAAAATTGCGTGAGAACGGCATAAATGCCGACATGGATTACACCGGCAGAAGCATAAAGGCTCAGTTTAAATATGCAAATAAAATAGGTGCCGAGCAAGTTATGGTTATTGGCGAAGAGGAAGTTTTGAAGGGGACTGTTGTGCTAAAACACATGGAATCCGGAGAAGAAATGATAGTTAAAAAAGAAGATATTTTAAATTTATTATAGGAGTTATAAAAAAATGGCAGAATTTTTGGGAGATTGGAAAAGAACCGCACTGTGTGCGGAGTTTGGCGAAGAAGACGTAGAAAGAGAAGTAACGCTCGCCGGTTGGACAGACACGAGAAGAGACTTGGGCGGTTTGGTATTCGTAGATTTGCGTGACCGTTCGGGCATTATGCAAGTAGTGTTTGATGAATCTGTTTTTTGTGGAGATTTCAACAAGGTAAGCGCTATCAGAAGCGAATTTGTTCTGGCGATCAAAGGAAAAATTGTTAAGCGTGATGAAGAAACGGTTAACCCTAAATTGAAAACCGGCTTGATAGAGGTGAAAGTTACAGACCTTAAAATATTGAGCAAGGCAAAAACACCGCCGTTTGAAATTGAAAACGACACGAAAGTAAGAGAAGAATTGCGTCTTAAATATCGATACCTCGATTTGAGAAGGCCGGACATGCAAAAAAACCTTATTTTGCGTAATAAAATTGCAAACTCGGCACGTTCGTACCTTGCGGAAAACGGTTTCTTAGACATAGAAACACCCATGCTTCAAAAAAGCACGCCCGAAGGCGCAAGAGATTACTTAGTTCCTTCACGTATTCACCCGGGCAGTTTTTATGCGTTGCCTCAGTCGCCGCAATTATTCAAGCAAATTTTGATGATATCGGGCTACGACCGTTATTTCCAAATAACAAAATGTTTCCGTGACGAAGATTTGCGTGCCGATCGTCAGCCGGAGTTTACTCAGATAGACACCGAAATGTCTTTTGTCGATGCAGACGATGTTATGCAAATGCAAGAAGGTTTGTTAAAACGTGTGTTTGAAGACGTTATGGACATAGACATTCAACTACCGCTAAAACGTTTGCCTTACCAAGAGGCTATGGACAGGTTTGGCAGTGACAAACCGGACACCCGCTTTGGTTTAGAGTTAAAAGACGTTAGCGACATCGTGGAAAAAACAGAATTTAAAGTGTTCAGCTCGGTTGTTAAGAAAGGCGGCAGTGTTCGTGCCATTAACGCAAAAGGCTGTGCGGATATTTTAGCTCGCAGAGAAATAGACGCCCTTGTTGATTTCGTGAAAATATACGGCGCAAAGGGAATGGCGTGGATTTCTATAAAAGAAGACGGATTGTCTTCACCCATAACAAAGTTTATGACTCAAGAAGAGGTAGACTCCATTATCAACCGTTTAGACGGAAAAGTAGGCGACATTCTTTTCTTTGTCGGTGATAAAAACTCGGTAGTTTATGACTCGTTAGGTGCGTTGCGTCTTAAACTTGCAGAAAAGTTAAACCTTATAAAAGAAAATACTTGGGATTTGCTGTGGGTAACAGAGTTCCCGTTGTTTGAATATGCGGAAGAAGAAAAGCGTTATGTTGCAAAACATCATCCTTTCACTTCACCCATGGACGAAGACATAGACA
>CAYJNC010000304.1:0-2734 GCA_964371185.1 uncultured Christensenellaceae bacterium | reverse complement strand
TACAATTTTTGGTTATGTATAAAACATACCAATGTAAATAAATAGAAAGGAAGTAGAAGAGATGAAAGAACGTGCTTTTTTTAGATGTGAGTTGTGCGGTAATATTGTTGAAGTTGTTGTGGACGGAGCCGGAGAGCTAATTTGTTGTAACAAACCTATGGTTTGGCTGAAGGCGGGGGCTGTTGATGCTGCCGTAGAAAAACACGTACCTACCTATCAAAAAGACGGCAACAAAGTCTGTGTGCAGGTAGGCAGTGTAGAACATCCGATGACAGAAGAACATTACATCCAATGGATACAAATAAACGAGCCCAAAAAAACAAAGAGGGTTATGCTATCACCAACAGACGTACCCAAAGCAGAATTCTGTGTTTCGGGTGACGATTTTTCTGTGTATGCCTACTGCAACCTGCATGGGTTATGGAAGGCATAATTGTATTTAACAATTAAACATCACCAAAAATGCGATAGAAAATCTATCGCATTTTTTTATTCTCATACCGGCAAAGACGGTCCGATACCCGATTTCACTTTTAGTATTTTACCAAGGGCGATTTTTTAGCGATCGAATTTTAATAAGTTTTGTATGGTCACAAAGAGCATTTATCATAATTTTATTGCTTCACGCACATAAACAAAACCGTCGACATATCAAACGCAAAGCATTTGCCAAGCACTCACCTTGCTTTTTTATGCAAACAAAAAAGGCAACGCTTTTGCATTGCCCTTATATATTGTTTTATTGTATTACATATATACCCGAAACGGTTGCGCTGACTTCAATTTCGCTCGGTTCTACTTGCGTTCCGCCGCCAACATCCGCAGATGCCACCATTTCATTTGCATACACTTCCGGATACATAGAACTTGTTCCGCTCTCAGAAATAGACTGCGGGCGAACAATGCTATACCCACCGGCCTCCGCTACCGTTTTAGCCTTAGCATCAACAGCTTGCATTGCAATTCCGAGTGCTTCTAAATACACTTCATCCCTGTTAGAGATGTCGAAATTAAGCGAACCCGAAGTTGTTGCACCTGCCGCCGTTGCCGCGTCTATAACGCTACCAACAGAATCTACGTCTCTTATTGTTACCTTAAAAGAGTTGTCTACCACAAAAGAAATTTCTCCGTCGTAATTGTCCTCATACATATAAACATTTTCTGTTTTAATGTCGTCTTCCGCTACTCCCAAACCTTTTAACGCCGCCATAACATCTTCGGTTATTTGCGAATTAGCCTGTTGCGATGTAACCGCATCAACTTCGCTTGTGCGCACGCTTATATATAGGTAGGCGATGTCCGGCTCTACGGTAACGGTTTCTGTTGCATTAACACTGAGCGTGCTTTCAACAAGCTGCAATGCCGATTGGTCTGTCTCTTGCATCACTACGGGCGCAAGTTCTTCACTTGCCTGCGGAGCACACCCTAGTAGGAGCAATGTAAGAATAAGTGTCATAGATATTATTGTAATAATTTTTTTTGTTTTCATAAATTAAAAACCTCTTTCCTTTATATTTCTATATATTAGACGCACCAAAGGTGTATTTTGTTCCATTTTTTTATAAATAACCTTTTGAAACCATTTCCGAGCGCACTTTCTCCCTCGCCCGTGAAAGACGTGACTTAACCGTACCCACCGAAATTTTCAGTATTTGGGCAATTTCTTCGTATCTCATGCCTTCTATGTCTTTAAGCACCAAAACAGCCATATACTTTTGCGCCAACGATTTTATGCAACGTGAAATATTTCTTGAAAGTTCGTTGTTGACCGTTTCGTTTTCGGGGTTTCCTGTTTTGCTTTCTACCACATTAACATATTCTTCCACCTGAACATCCGGCTTTTTTTTGCGCAATAGGTCGAGACAGGTGTTAGCACACACCCTGTATGCCCATGTCAAAAAAGACGACTTAAAATTAAACTTGCCGATATTTGTATACATTTTAATTATTGTATCTTGCGCCGCATCTTGTGCGTCGGGTTCGTTTTGCATAAACTTGTATGCTACGTTGTATATTCTTTTTTCATGTGTTTCAATTAGCATACTAAACGAATCAGAGTCACCACTTTGCGCACGCCTAATTAAATCTGCCTCTTGCATTTAGAATCTTCCTTAATATGAATATACGGTATCAACAATATAATTATAACTTAGATTTTCTTTTTATTCAAATCATATTTTGCATGTTCACATAAAATTAAAAACCTCTACATTTTGTTTGTAGAGGTTTTTTTTGGTGACCCACCCGCGACTCGAACGCGGGACACCTTGATTAAAAGTCAAGTGCTCTGCCAACTGAGCTAGTGGGTCTCTCGTTTTTAGCAACGGAAGTAATTATACCACATTGCTTTTTATTTGTACAGTATTATTTTTAATACTGTACAAATTTTTTTGGCTGGGGTAGCAGGATTTGAACCTACGAGTGACGGAGTCAAAGTCCGTTGCCTTACCGCTTGGCGATACCCCATAGCAATAAAATAAAGTGGGGTGAGTAATGGGATTTGAACCCACGACCTCCTGGGCCACAACCAGGCACTCTAACCAACTGAGCTATACCCACCATGTGAATAATGGCGCGCCTGCAGGGACTCGAACCCCGGACAAACGGCTTAGAAGGCCGTTGCTCTATCCTGCTGAGCTACAGGCGCATAACTCTAAACGCCACACCACTTATTACCAACCGATTACGGCTGACATTTGTATATTATATCAGCGTACATTCATAAAGTCAACAA
>CAYJNC010000303.1:0-2751 GCA_964371185.1 uncultured Christensenellaceae bacterium | reverse complement strand
GTTCCTTGTACCGTTCCGCCGGCCGGAATCGAAGTTCCGTCTAATGTTACGGCTGTGCCGTTGTTGTCCGCTACCGTCACATCTGTAACTTCTTCCGTACCGTCATTTCTTACTGCAACGGTAAACACTACTTCGCCACCCGCCGAAACTTGCGATTTATCTGCGGTTACATTTACAAAAAGGCTTCCGCTCGCCGCCGGCTCCTCGCTGCCCGTTACCTTAACCGTTATGGGATCACAAGTAATTGTTTTTTGCGACCCATTAACCGCATAAGTATAAACCGGTGTTACAGTCATGTCTTCTTCGACGGTAGGACTCCAAGTTTTTGTATTTTTTTCACCGCCGTCAAGCGAAAATCTGTCGCCGAGTTCGGAACCGCCGTTTAACGGTTCAGCAATCAAATATGCGCTTTCTACCGGCACATTACCGTTGTTTTCCATAACAAAGGTAAACTTAACCTTTTCGCCTTTTGCAACTTCTTCTTTATCAACGCTCGCCGATGCGGTAACATCAATTACTTCCGCTTCTTGAGCAACCGATGCAGACGGTGTATTTCCCGATTTCGCCGTTCCGTCGGCAGAAGTCCAATTCATTCTAAACGCCAAAGGCGTGCCTAATTTGTCGGCAGGTATATTCCAGTTAGAATTCTCATGTGTTTTTGAAGCGCCTGTTGCTATGTCGCCTAAATTTATCACTTCACCCGTTATTGGGTCGGTAAGCGTAACACCTGTTATTGGCGTACCGTTATTATTTATTGTAACCGTAACCTTAACCGTTCCCGCACCCGGCAATGATTTCGGCGACACCGAAATTGTGGCGTTAATAGACTCTCCCTCGGTAGCAAAAGCAACACTACCCACCGAGATGCCTAATGTTAGAACCAACATAATGACAACTAAATAACTAACTATTTTTTTCACAGTTCTCTCTCCGTCTCCGTTTATTTTCGGAGCACCGCTTCATATCGGCCGCGGCATTGCCATATTATTTTATTTTTGTGATCCAACCGAAATTGTCTTCGGCCTTACCATATTGAATGCCTGTTAGGGCATCATAAAACATTAAAGATTTCTCTCCCATCACACCGTTTGCAATGCTTATCGTTTCGTCTCCGTAAGAGAATTCGCCGACCGGGCTAATTACCGCCGCAGTCCCTGTTCCGAAAGCTTCTGTTAGCGCTCCCGATTTTGCAGTGTCTATGATTTCGTCTACGCTAATTTGTCTTTCAACAACTTCTATTCCCTTTGATTTTGCAATCTTAAGCACACTGTCTCTTGTTATGCCCGGCAAAATAGTGCCGTCTAACGGCGGTGTTACAAGTTTGCCGTCTATCATAAACATGATGTTCATTGCGCCTACTTCTTCAACATATTTGCGTTCTTTAGCGTCTAACCAAAGCACTTGCGAACAACCCTTTTTATGAGCCTCTTCGCCGGCTATTAAGCTGGCCGCATAGTTACCGCCCGTTTTAGCAAAGCCCGTGCCGCCTTTTGTGCTACGAACATATTCTTTTTCGATAAGAATTTTCACCGGCGCCAAACCTTGTGCGTAGTATGCACCAACCGGCCCACACATAATGTAGAAAATATATTCCGTTGCCGCACGCACTCCGATGAAAGAATCTATGCCTATAAAGTTTGGTCTGATGTATAATGACGTTCCTTCCGATTTCGGAATCCAATCTTTTTCTATTGAAACAAGCTGTTGCAACGCAGTAAAAGCTACTTCTTCGTCAATTTCCGGCATTGCCATGCGGGCCGCCGATTTGTTCATGCGGGCAAAATTGTCTTTTGCACGAAACAAGTTAAACGTTCCGTCGGAAACGCTGTATGCTTTCAATCCTTCAAAAACTTCTTGGGCATAATGCAAAACAGTCGCCGCCGGAGAAATGCTGAAGGGTTCATATTCTTTTATTTCCGCACTGTGCCAACCTTGGCCTTGCGTGTAGCGCATAACAAACATATAGTCTGAAAATATTTGTCCAAACCCCAATTTGCTTTCGTCTTGCGGTTTAGCTTTTAATGCACTCGCTTGTGTAAATTTTATTTCCATTCAATAATACCTCATCTTATAATTATATTTTTTAGCAGGCATTCGCCCGATATTTGCCAAACTTCTGCGCCTAAGAACGCTTGTTCCAGCCGCTTGCAAAACCTGTTTCTCTCGCTTTTTTTAAGCCTTGCCTCTATCAAAACAACCTCTGCAAATTCACTCTTTAGTGTCGCCCCAAATTCTTCCGCAACACTGCACAACTTGCCATAATCGCTGTACGGGATTTTAAATGTATACACATCGGCCGGCATATTTTGCACCAGAACGGCCGATTGCAACGCTTGCGACACGCTCGTTCCATATGCACGAACAAGCCCCCCTGTGCCTAAAAGCGTTCCGCCGTAATACCTTGTCACAACAGCCAAAATGTTTGTTGTTTCGCTTTTCTTCAAAACTTCAAGCATCGGTTTTCCTGCCGTTCCCTGCGGTTCTCCGTCGTCCGACGATTTTAAATACTCGCCGTTTTCGCCTATTATCATTGCACTGCAATTATGTGTTGCATTATAATGCTTTTTTCGTATTTTTGCAAGTTCTTCCATTGCCTGTTCCTGCGTTTGCACCGGAACAAGAGCGCATATAAATCGAGATTTCTTGATTATAATTTCATTCTCGACCTCTTCGCCCAAGCTTACAAAACCTTCCATCTTATTTTAATACCACTTTATGGAAAACTTTTTTTCCTTTTTTAATCATAAGGCT
>CAYJNC010000302.1:0-2761 GCA_964371185.1 uncultured Christensenellaceae bacterium | reverse complement strand
GAAGAGCTTGTGTCGCTTGCATTAAAACGAATGGGCAGATAATTAATAATATACGGAGAAATAAATGGATTTTTACGAAGACGAAACCCGAATTGTGTCGGGAATGAAAACACTTGAAGACGGCAACGAAGAAGTTACTTTGCGGCCGCAGATGCTTAGCGAGTATATTGGGCAAGGCAAAGTAAAAGAAAAGATGGAAATATTCATCCAGGCAGCTAAAATGCGGGGCGAGGCACTTGACCATGTTTTGTTATACGGTCCTCCCGGTTTGGGTAAGACGACACTTGCGCATATTATAGCAAGCGAAATGCAGGTAAACATACGGATAACATCGGGTCCGGCAATTGAGCGACCGGGTGATTTGGCGGCACTGCTCACAAATCTTTCGGACAAAGACGTTTTGTTTATAGACGAGATACACCGTATGAGTGCGAGTGTTGAAGAGGTTTTGTATCCGGCAATGGAAGACTATGCCTTAGACATTATCATCGGAAAAGGGCCTTCTGCACGTTCTATGCGAATAGATTTGCCTCGGTTTACGCTTGTAGGTGCAACGACAAGGGCAGGAATGCTTACTTCGCCACTTCGTGACAGGTTTGGCGTAATAAACCGTTTAGAGATGTACGACGAAGACGAGTTAGACACAATAGTACGTCGATCGGCAGGCATTTTGAACATAGCTGTTGAAGAGGAAGGGTCAAAAGAAATAGCACGTAGGTCGAGGGGAACACCGAGGATAGCGAACCGTTTGTTGCGTAGGGTTCGTGACTATGCGGACGTAAGGGCGCAAGGGGTCATAACAAAACAGGCGGCAGACGAAGGGCTTCAAATGTTAGAGGTAGACGGCCTTGGTTTAGACCATGCAGACAGGGTAATATTAGATGCTATCATAACAAAGTTTTCGGGCGGACCGGTCGGGTTAGATACTTTGGCGGCAACAACCGGGGAAGAATCCGGAACTATTGAAGACGTTATAGAACCTTTCTTGTTGCAACAAGGGTTTATTCAACGAACGCCAAGGGGCAGGATAGCAACTGAAAACGCATATAAATATTTGGGCATAAAAAGCCCACAGCAGAAAAACAAAAAAAACGAAGGACAATTAGGGTTATTTGAATAGATATGAACACAGCAGATTTTGATTATATATTGCCGGAAGAGTTAATTGCGCAAAGCCCGGCAGAAAAAAGAGACTGTTCTAAACTACTTGTTTATGACAGGGCAACAAAACAAGGTGAACACACTGTTTTTTCACGTGTCGGAAGTTACTTGAAAAAGGGAGATGTGCTTGTCTTAAACGAAACGAAAGTTTTGCCGGCTCGGCTGTTCGGCAAAAAAAGAGAAGGCAGTGCCAATTTTGAATTTTTGCTTTTAAAACGGCTTTCCAAAACAAATTGGGACATCATCATGAAACCGGCAAAAAGGCTTAAAATTGGGCAGTGTGTTGACTTTGCAGAGAATTTTTCCGCAACTTTGGTTGAAAAAAAAGAAGACGGTGTTTGCGAAGTGTGTTTTTCGTATACCGGCATATTTGAAGAGTTGTTAGAAGAATACGGGCAGTTGCCGTTGCCACCATACATCAAAGAACAACCTAAGCAAAAGGAAAGATACCAAACTGTTTACGCTAAAACGCAAGGCAGTGCGGCGGCTCCGACGGCAGGGTTGCATTTCACACAAGAATTGCTACAAGAACTTCAAGAAAAAGGCGTGATAATAACAAAAATACTGTTGCACGTTGGGTTAGGAACGTTTAGACCAATGAAAGACGGCGACATAAATGAGCATATTATGCATTCTGAATATTACAGCGTTTCAGAATCGGCCGCCGACACGATAAATGCGGCAAAAAAAGAGGGTAGAAGGGTTGTTGCGGTCGGCACAACAAGCGTGCGAACGTTAGAGAGCGTGGCAAACGACGACGGCAGTGTAGTTGCAAAAGACGGAGACACCGATATATTTATTTATCCGGGCTATAAATTTAAAACGGTAGATGCCATCATAACAAACTTTCATCTTCCAAAATCCACCCTACTTATGTTGGTTAGTGCATTTTGTGGTAGGGAAGAAATGCTTGAATTATACAAAAAAGCGGTAGATTTAGAATATAGGTTCTTTAGTTTCGGAGACGCCATGTTGCTTTTATAAAAAGCGTAACAAATAGAAATAAGAGGTTTAAAATGAAATCATTAAGTTATACATTAGAAAAAAAGAGCGGTAATGCTCGGGCGGGCACAATTAAAACACTCCACGGGGAAATAAAAACGCCCGTTTTTATGCCGGTAGGAACGCAAGCGACGGTTAAGACTCTTACGAAGTCGCAAATCGAAGACACGAATGCGCAAATAATACTTGGTAATACCTACCATCTATATTTACGACCCGGCCATAAACTAATTGAAAAGGCGGGCAAGTTGCATAATTTTATGAACTGGCAAAAACCTATTTTGACAGACAGTGGCGGTTTTCAGGTGTTTAGCTTGGGAGAGTTTCGCAAGCTGACAGAAGAAGGTGCCATGTTTAAATCGCATTTAGACGGTAGCAGACATTTGTTCACACCCGAAAATGTAGTTGCAATTCAAGAGTCTTTAGGTTCTGACATTATGATGGTGTTAGACGAATGTATACCGGCCGATGCCGATGCTAATTACGTAAAAAATTCAATAGAACGCACTCACAGATGGGCGAAAAGGGCGCAAAAAGCGCAGGTAAGCGAAACACAAGCGTTGTTTGGGATTGTTCAAGGGGGAATGTTTAAAGATTT
>CAYJNC010000301.1:0-2784 GCA_964371185.1 uncultured Christensenellaceae bacterium | reverse complement strand
TTGGAATTGTGAAAAAAGTCTGTAAATAAAGAAAAATAGGGTCTTCTATGGTAAAGTTAAAACATTGGAGGCCTATTAATATGGCAAAAGTAAAATTTTGCCTAACGTTGGTTAATATAGTCGGTAATTATTCTTATATATTCATCGCAGTTTACCATAAGCGCTAAGTGACCGCCGGTTAAATCTGTTTTGACTGTCGGATTTGGCATTGAGTCTATTAATGCGTTTTTCACCTCGTCGTGAAAAGTCTTGTCGTCATCGGATAATATAAGCAACACTTTATCTTTAAGATTCATTTAAGGCAGTAGCAAATTGTTATGCTACTGCCTTAAAAACGCACAGCTTAAAATGGTGTTATTTTGCTTCCACCGAATACGGTGCCTTTAATTTAGCAACAATCATTATTTTTTTATCTGTTGATTTATGTGGTAAATCTGAGTTAAACTTAAGTGGCCAAATATCCCTGATGCCGATGTAATCTTCAGGAACGTCATATTTAGATTTTTGAAAAATGTTGTCTTGCTCGTCAACAAAATAATACTCTTCCACTACAAGCGCATGAGTCTTTTTACTTTTACTGGAATATGTTAATGTTATTCCGGCAGGGATTTCATTCAACTCACCATTCACACGAAAATGTTTAGCGTTCTGTTGTTCAGTATTTTTAGTAGGCTTTCCCGTATTCGTCATAACTACATATTTTGCACCATGTTCTTCACAAAATTCATCTAATTTTCTGTCTGTGGAATAACCCCATAAACTCCAACCGCAATCTTCTATTTCTTTGCTCTTTCTTTCTACTATTTTCTCGAGCGTTTCTCCGACATGTTCACCTATGGACATATAAATGCACGTAGATAAATCAAGGTCTGCTAATCTTACTTTTTCCATTCTTAATTCTTCTCCTCTTATGTTTTTTTATAAAAAGAAAAATATTTTCGAATAGTGGTTATTAATATTATATATAAGAATTCTTACATTAGCAATCACATTAATGAAATTTTTTCCATTTAATATATTGCTCTATACAATGTTTAATTCTGCTCTTAGAGCAATATATATCTTCATTGTTTTGGTTGTGTTTTAACAGTATCCTAACACCTGTCTTTTCTTTTACTATACTTTCAATAAAATACATATTAACAATTATATGATCGTTACACTTTAAGAAATCTGCCATGGGTATAAACTCTTCCATCTTTTTCATAGAGAATATTTTTGTAGAAGTTTCTATTTGTGCGTTGAATACAAGCTGATGAACATTTATGTGGTTTTTTGATATCTCTAAATACAGTATATTTTGGCTCTTAATATAAGTATAAGTTTTGTTATGCTTGGTATAATCGTTATGCTTAAATAAAATACTGTTTTCTTCTAAAAAATGTTCGTATAAAAAAAATTCAGCGTCAAGAAAATTTTTAATAGGTTTAAGAAAACTATCTGCGTTTAAAAAATCTTCAATATAGCCGGAAGGTTGCAAATGAAGCAGAGTGAGCAAGTTTTGTCGTGAGTTATTCGCAAATACCCAATTAGGCGAAATTATTCTTTCTTTTAATATGTTAACCAAAGAGAGGCCTTCTTCAATGTTTGAAAAATCTATTATAAACAAATTAACTTGGTGTATGAGCCGTGCTATATTTCCCTTAGCCGAAGTTATGTCTGAAAAAACTTCAAAATTAATTTCCGTCTCGGATTTAAATTGTACACCGCCAATTGTTTTATTATTTTCTATTACAATACTATCCGATTCTTTTAATAATAGGCATTGTTCTTCATTTTTCAGATAAGCAAAAATTTTCATGGGTTACTATCCTCTGTTATTGGTTATAATGGTTGATTTTTCTATTTTTTGTTTTCAAATGCATGCTTTACGGCGCTTTTATGCCTGCAAGAAACATTAATTTCACTACCTGTCGTTAATATGACCATATTTTTAGTATTATCTATTTTTTCTATATAATTTACATTAACAATGGTAGACTGACTGCAATTTATTAAATAGTCGTAAGGGAAACGTTCTTTTGCCTTGCTTAAAGACATTTTGCGCGACACCTTGCGCATTGTTGCTTTTAATTTGTCGCCGGAATTTTCGACATCTCTTTTTGAAAAATAACTTATTTCGGCGCGCTTGTTCTTGTATTCTATCTGCAAAATGATATCGTCGGGTGAAATAAGCGGGTTACTTTTGATTATATTAGGCAAAGCATGGGCAGATATTTTAGAAATAACATGGTTCACGGTAGCAAGCAAATTTTTTGCATCGTAAACATCATCTAAATAACCAATTGGTTTGTGTGGCATTATATCTATCATATTATCTATGGAACTATTAGCGTAGATAATGTAGGGGTTAATGTGTTTTAGCTTAATTCTACTAAGCAACATTAGCGCTTTTTCCTTATCGGAAAAGTCTATGATATATAGTAGAGTGGTGTTATCTTCACTTAACAGGTAGTTTATCGTTTCGGTGACGTTAATGAAATATACAAAGCTTAAATCTAAACAATCGGGTGCGTGTTGCTTTGAACGGGCGGCCGACTGCATTAGGTTTATTTCGTTGTTTAATAAAAACATTCGAGGACCGGAATTTGCAAAAATCAGTATATTGATAATCTCACCCCCAAAAATTTTGCTGAATAAACTTATATTAATTATATAGCATTTATGCTTAAAATGTCTATCATAAAAGTGAAAACAACAACTTAATAATCGGCTGTTGCGAGATTATAATATATTTTAAGTAGATGACGGAAAATAGTTTTATATAAGCTAAATTTATTTGAC
>CAYJNC010000300.1:362-2790 GCA_964371185.1 uncultured Christensenellaceae bacterium | reverse complement strand
TTGCATTAAAGCATATTAACGAACAAATGCCAAACCTAACGGAAGAATTTCCCGAATTTCCGGAAAGTGTCAACAAAATTATTTTAAAAGCCACTCAGAAAGACAAGCACTTTAGATATAAGTCTGCCTTTGTTATGTATGAAGATTTAAAGAAATGCTTGGAAGAACCCGAAGGCGATTACATAAAATACACCGAAAGCAAACGTGTTCAACAGCACAGAGAAGAAATTCACGCAAAGCGTTCAAACCGCAGCATAAAGCAAATGTTTACTTCAATTGTCATAGGTGTCGGAATAGTTGCGGCAGTAATTCTTTCCATCAACCTCGTAATAAACAGGAATGTGGTAGAAAGTGTAAACATGCCAAACATTGTCGGGCTAAGCATAGAAGAGGCGCAATCTCTGTTAGACGAGTTTGGATTAGAAAGCGCTGTAGCACAAGAATTTTCGTCTAAAGAGGCGGGCACCGTTATAGAACAACTGCCCATAGCAGGGAAAACAGTTAACTTAGAAGACCCGGTAGAAGTGGTTGTAAGCAAAGGCGCCGCAACGGAAATTATGCCGGACGTGACAAACATTCCGCTCGAAAAAGCAAAGGAAATGTTAGAGGACGTCGGCATACCAATAGCAGGTACACTCGAAGAAACAAGTGGGGAAATTTCCATAGGAAACGTAATCAGCCAAACACCTGCGGCCGGCGAACCTATTTCGCCAAACGGTGCATACCTAACAGTTAAGGTGTCTCCCGATGACTACAAAAAAAGAATGCCTAACGTAATCGGGTCTGCGCTTGTAACGGCACTCGATACTTTGGCAAAAGAAGAATTTACTCATTATTTCATATATGAAGAAATTGCCGATTCACCTTCAGGGTCTGTTATAGAACAACTTCCGGAAAGCGGTACGGAACAGCTTACAGATGTGTATATCAGTCTGGTTGTTTCACAATTTAACGAAACGGCTTACACCTACACCGGCAGTGTTGATGTAAGCATACCCGAAGACAAAACTTCTGTTAAAGTAGCAATAGAAGACACAATCGGAGAGCATAAGGTATATTATATTTTAGAAGAAGTGACTGTTCAGGCGGGCAATCATGAAATAGTATTAGACGAAGCCGAGTTGTATTTCATGGGAGAAGAAGAAACTATTGAAAAACAAATGGTTGTGTTTATAAACGACGTTGCGATAATCAGCCAACCGGTTGTATTGGAAAGGCGGTGAGCTTAGATTACAGGAAGAATAATTAAAGGCATAGGCGGTTTTTATTATGTCTCTTCAAACATAGACGGCGTTGTTTACGAGTGCAAGGCAAGGGGAAGGTTTCGCAAAGAAAAAATTTCGCCTTGTGTTGGGGATTATGTTGAATTTGAAGTTTGCGACGGCGGCAACGTCATAAACAAAATTTTGCCCAGAAAAAACATTCTTGTTCGCCCGGTAGTATCAAACATCGATGCTATGGTAATAGTCATATCGGCCGGTAAACCGACCGCCGACTTAATGCTTTGCGACAAGCTTATCATTCAGGCGGAAACAAACAACATACAACCAATAATCTGCATTAATAAAGTTGAAACAGACAAAGAAAATGCTAAGAATCTATTGGAAGAATACGCGGCCTACGACTGTATCGGCATGTCTGCCGTAGAAAAAACAGGTTTTGGCGAACTTAACGAATTAATAAAAGACAAATGTATTTGCTTTGCGGGGCAATCGGCAGTGGGTAAATCGTCTATTTTAAATGTCTTAGACGAAACACTTAATTGCGAGGTCGGCGGTTTGAGCAAAAAAACCGCAAGGGGCAAACACACAACAAGAACGGCAGAGCTTTTTTATGTAGACGAACCGAATGCCTACGTGTTAGACACACCGGGGTTTTCTATGTTTGAGATGTCTACCATAGAAAAATGGCAAATTTCTCATTATTACTATGAGTTTAAAGATTATTTTTCAGACTGTAAATTTTCCCCGTGCTTGCACGAAAACGAGCCTGTTTGCGGGGTAAAAGAGGCTGTTAAAAAAGGGAATATTAAAGCAAATCGGTATAATCGATATTTAAAATTACTACAAGAATGGGAGAAACAAAAATGATAAAAATTGCACCTTCAATTTTAGCAACAGATTTTGCGAACATCAAAAACGGGATTTCAATAGCCGAATCGGCCGGTGCCGATTATTTACATTGCGACGTGATGGACGGCGTCTTTGTTCCGAATATTTCTTTTGGAATCAAAATGATAGAAGACATTAAAAAATATTCTACTATTCCGCTCGATGTACATTTGATGATAGTACAACCCGAAAAGTATGTAGAACGTTTTGCAGAGGCGGGTGCAGACATAATAACGTTTCATGTGGAGGCATCTTTGCACATTCAAAGAACCCTATCCGCAATAAAAGATTGCGGTATAAAAGCCGGCGTTGTGCTA
>CAYJNC010000300.1:0-352 GCA_964371185.1 uncultured Christensenellaceae bacterium | reverse complement strand
CTGTAAACCCGGGATATGGCGGACAAAAGTTCATACCGGCTACATTAAATAAAATAGCCGATTTAAAAAAGATGATCGATATTTCCGGAAAAGAAATAGAATTAGAGGTAGACGGTGGTATTAGCCCTAAAAATGCAAAGGAAGTTATTTCGGCCGGAGCAAACGTTTTGGTTGCCGGCAGTGCAGTGTTTGAAAGCGAAAACCCAAGCGAGGTAGTGCGTGCATTAAGAGGTTAACAATGAACATACTTATTGTTTGTGCCGGGGAACTGCCTAAAAAAGAATTATTATGTGAAAAGGCAACAAAAAGTGACTATATAATAGCCGCCGACGGTGGCCTGGTTGCGTTTGAA
>CAYJNC010000299.1:0-2794 GCA_964371185.1 uncultured Christensenellaceae bacterium | reverse complement strand
CCAGCGATTCCATAAATCTGGCACTTAGCTATTTGTGCCAGAAATATAATGCCGACAGGAGCTATATTTTTGAAACTTTAGACGATGGTCAGACTCTTAATAACACATTTGAATATTGCAAAGAAGGAATTGGAAGTGAGATAGAAAACCTGCAAGGTATTCCTTATGAATTGTTTGCAGACTTTATCGACAAAGCACATAACGACATTATATATTCTAATAACTTAAGGGAAACATTAGAGCAAGATAGGGCTTTTGAAATTATGGACGACCAGGGCATTTTGTCGTTTGTTCATGCTCAAATTAAACGAGACGGGAAAATGACGTTTTTCTTAGGGTTAGACGATTGCACAAAAACCAGAATTTGGACAGAGCGAGAAATAAACAGCATACAATATATCGGTAAATTTTTGTCTATCATCTTGCAAGGAAAACATTTGCGAGACGAGTTGCAAGAGCTTGCAATAAGCAATAAAAACTCTGCCGATATTTTAGATACCATAGACAGCGTTGTGTATGTAAGTGATTTAACTACATATGAATTATTATATCTTAACGCGTTTGGGAAACGTACGGTGGGGGTAACTACCGATGAAGAATATAAGGGCAATAAATGTTATAATCTCTTACAAGGGAAAGAAGAACCTTGTGACTTTTGCACAAATCATTTGTTAAAAGAAGATGGGCATTATGAATGGTCGTATTATAATCCAAAATTTAATACAACTTTTTTATTAAAAGACAAGCTTATTAATTTTAAAGGCAATATTGCAAGACTCGAAATTGCTACGGATATAACAGACATGATGGAACTCGAAAGAACATTAACAGATAGACTTGCGGACGAAAAGTTTTTAATGGACTGCGTAGAAATGCTTCATGCCGGCAATGAACCCGATGCTTCGATATTTTCTCTTTTGGAGGCGGTTACAAATTATTACGATGCAGACAGAAGCTATATATTTGAAGTGTCGGAATGTGGTTGTTTTATCAGTAATACTTACGAATGTTGCAAGCCCGGCAAGAAGGCGTTTAAAGAAAAGCTTCAAAACCTACCGATAAGCGAACTTAGTGTTTTGTTGGATAAATGCAAATCGCAAGAAGCGTTTTCTATGGATATAGAAACACTTGACGAGGGCTCTCGTGAATATGAGCTTATGGAACTGCAAGACCTTGCCAATATAATTATTGGGATAATACAAGTAGAAGGCAGTGAATTAACAGGGTTTGTAGGGGTAGACAATGCATCAAAAAACAAAGAGAAAACGTCTATAATGAGAACGGTAGCTAAATTCACCGCTACTTTCTTAGACGAGACGGAATTGCTCTCAAGCTTAAACAAACTTAGCTACTACGACACACTAACAGGTGTTAAAAATAGGCATAGCTATGGACAGACGATAAAAGATATTGATAGCAATATAGATAGTTTGGGTGTGCTGTATGCAGATATCATCGGCCTGAGCTCAATAAACGATACTAACGGCGTACTGTTTGGTGATAGCGTTTTGATTAATCTGTCAAAAATTCTAAATGATGTTTTTGAAGATAAAGTTTTTCGTGTGGGCGGCGACGAATTTGTTGTAATTTCAGAAAATGTATCAGAGTCTGATTTTGAAAAAGATGTTGCAAAGTTAAAAGAGAAACTGGCACAAGAAAAATATTACAAGGTATCAATTGGTTATACGTGGAATAAAAATGTAAAGAATATCGATAACAAATCAAAGGAATTACATGATGGCGAAAATTATGGTCGTATTTTGCTTGAGCATTTAGAAATGGAAATTGCTAATGGTAAATATGTAGTATATTTACAGCCGCAGATGAATCTTGCGTCCGGAAAAATTAAAAGTGCGGAAGCGCTCGTAAGACGTATTGGCGCAAGTGGTGTGCTTCAACCTCCGATTCACTTTTTGCCGTTTTATGAAAAAGAGGGAATAGTATCAGAAATTGATGAGTTTGTATTTGAAACGGTGTGTAAAACTTTAAAATTGTGGAAAGATGCCGGTGTGAAAACATTGCCGACTGTCGCTGTAAACTGCTCAAGAATGACAATTTCTAAAAAAGGTATAATTGAAAAATTCTCACAATTTTGTGATAGCTACGGCATAGAGCACTCAAAAATAGTAATAGAAATTACAGAAACTATAAACAGCATCGAAGAGAAGGCTTTGGCCTTGATTATCAAAAATTTTTCAGACGCAGGGTTTTCGGTTTCTCTCGATGATTTTGGCAGCGGATACTCTAACTTAAACTCTCTTGTGGTGTCGGATTTTGATGAAATAAAAATTGATATGAAAATAATAGACGGAATACACAAAGATAAAAAATCTAAACTTTTGGCAAGTCTTGCTATTGGACTATGTGAAGGTATTGATAATGTTGCGTCTGTTGCAGAGGGCGTTGAGAACAAGCAGCAGCACGATATGTTGTGCGAAATGGGTTGCACAATAGGTCAGGGTTACTACTATGCAAAACCTATGCCAATAGAAGAGTTTACGAATGAGTATATAAAAATGTAACGCCCCATATTTCGGAGAGTGCAGTAGTTGAATATGCGCTGACTCGGTTGGGCGACTCGTATAGTATGGAGTTGCGAGGACAGGGAAATTACACCGATTGCTCGGGGTTTGCCATGTGGGCGTTTGACAAAGCGGGAATATATCTGCCGTGGACAGCCGCCGCTCAAGCAAAATATTGTGTTGATAACGGCTATATAATATTGGCCGGTGATGCACAACCGGGAGATTTATTGTTCTACACTTCAAGTAGTTCCCGGGTAGACGACCGCTTT
>CAYJNC010000298.1:0-2807 GCA_964371185.1 uncultured Christensenellaceae bacterium | reverse complement strand
AATGCAAAACCTTGCGCCGCAGCCTTGCAAGATTTCTTGACGCTCAGTAGCCTGTTTTAACTTTTTTGACAGGCTGAGGCAACGCTTAGCGTTGCCCGAATGTTTAACCTGTAAGTGATTTTAATATTTTTTAACTTCTATAGTCTGCATTTATTGAGACATATTCATGGGTAAGATCGCAACCCCATGCGGTGGCGGTTTTATCGCCTAAGTTTAAATATATTTTTATGAAGATTTCGCTTTCCGATAAAATTTCTGTGGCTTTTTCTTCCGAGAAATCGAGTGCATTTCCATCTGCCATTATCTGAATTAATCCTGCGGCACTTTCAAAATATAAATCTACCTTATCGGGATCAAAAGTTGCACCCGAATAACCCATGGCACAAAGAATACGTCCCCAGTTGGCATCTCTGCCGGCGATTGCGGTTTTTGTAAGGCTTGATGTCACAACAGATTTAGCTATAATACTTGCTTGTTCTTTGTTAGCAGCACCTAAAACATTCACTTCAAAAAGTGTGGTTGCTCCTTCGCCGTCTGCCACTATTTTTTTTGCTAAATATTCGTTAACCTCGTGCAAGGCGGCTAAGAATATTTCGTATTCTTTTGTGTTCAACTGAATTTCATCGTTGCCCGCACAACCATTTGCCAAAACAAGCACTGTGTCGTTTGTTGATGTGTCTCCATCAACAGATATCATGTTATAAGTGTCGCACACATCGTTTTGAAGGGCGGTTGTAAGAGCCTCTTTAGAGATTTTTGCATCGGTTGTTACATAACTTAGCATGGTGCACATGTTTGGGTGAATCATTCCCGAGCCTTTCGCCATACCGCCTATGGTGATAGCTTTGCCGTTTATTTCGAATGAAAAAGCTATTTCCTTTATTTGTGTGTCGGTTGTCATGATTGCTTTTGCGGCGTCAGTTCCCGATTCTATGCTGTTGTTTTTATTTTGGCATAGGTCCGCGATGCCACTATTAATTTTATCCATGGGCAGTTGTTTGCCGATAACACCGGTAGACCCGATCAGAACGCCTTTTTCGTCTAAATTTAATGAATCTGCAACATTTTTTGCCATTTGTTTGCAACATAAATATCCGTTTTCGCCTGTACAGGCATTTGCTATTCCCGCATTAACAACCACAGCCTGAGAAGCTACCCCCGAAGAGACCACTTCTTTATCCCACTTAACGGGGGCCGCGAATACAATGTTTTTTGTGAACACGCCGGCACTGACGCACGGATATTTGCTGTATATGAGCGCCATGTCGGGGCGGTTTTCATATTTTATGTTTGCACAGGTTGCGCTTGCTAAAAATCCCTTCGGGGCAGTCACACCGCCTATTATTTTTTTCATTTTTGTCACCTCTACTGTTATAATCTTATTTTAATAATACTCAATTAAATAGAAAAAATAAAGAATAATATTTAATAATTGCCAAATTATATGAATAAACAAAATAAATGTTATGAAAATGTTATGAGAATTAAGCAAAAAATTCTATTTTGATTAAAAATACATAGAATTAGAGGCAAAAAAACCAATTTCATTATTTTTTCATAACAATTTGAATGTATAATCTATTTAACGTTAAACAACTTATCAAAACAAAATTTAATAATGAACTTAGGAGGGCTACAATGCGCGAAGATATTTTAACAATGTTAGGCGACGACGAAGCAGAGGGGCATAAGCTCGAACAAATTGCTAATGTGATTGATTTATACAAAGGTAAGGCCGACAGCCTTATCCAAATATTGCATTTAGCTCAAGAGATTTATGGGTATTTGCCGATGAAGGTTCAAAAGTTTATTGCTGTAACCATGGGAATACCCGTTTCTGAGGTTTCCGGGGTGGTAACTTTTTACTCATTCTTTTCCACAAAACCGCGTGGGAAACACACGATACGTGTCTGTATGGGTACGGCATGTTATGTACGTGGCGGAAAGAAGCTGATAGAAAAATTGCAATCGCTACTCAATATTGAATTAGGCGAAACAACGGACGACGGCAAATTTTCGTTGGAAATAGCACGCTGTATAGGCGCTTGTGGGCTTGCACCTGCCATGATGATAGACGATATTGTCTATAAGCAGGTTAACCCGACTCGCATAGAAGCCATATTAGAAAAATATTGATAAAGGAGGAGGGTTAGTATGATTAAAGAAAAAATTAATTCAATAGATAAATTAAAAAACATTAAAGATCGTTATTTGAATCGTCAGTCGGCTTATGAATATAACGTGCTTATATGTGGAGGTGCGGGCTGTGTTTCGTCTTCGTGTGAAGAAATACAAAATGCGCTTTCAAAAGCAATCGAAGAAAAGAATTTATCGGAAAAAATAAATGTTATCATGACGGGTTGCATGGGGATTTGTGCAGTAGGGCCTGTTATGCTTGTATTGCCGGATAGAGTTTTCTACACGAATTTAACACCGCAGAAGGTGGCTGAAATAACCGAAAGCCATTTGGTTAACGGAAAAGTCATAGAAGAATACACTTTTTATGATGAGTCATTGAAAAAGTATGTTCCTATAATAGACGACATAGAGTTTTTCAAGAGCCAAACAAAGATAGTGCTCGAAAACTGCGGCAACATAGAATATGGCGAAATAAGCGCATATATTGCGACGGACGGTTATATGGCAATAGCAAGTGCGGTTATCAATAAAACACCGAAAGACATTATTGAAGAAGTCGAAAAATCGGGATTGCGTGGCAGAGGCGGAGCAGGTTTCCCGACGCATATTAAGCTAAAGAGCGGTCATGATCAGAAGGCTATTCAAAAATATGTTGTCTGTAATGCAGA
>CAYJNC010000297.1:1015-2809 GCA_964371185.1 uncultured Christensenellaceae bacterium | reverse complement strand
GAAACTCGTGTGCACGAATTTTCTGCCCTTTTGAAAAGAAGGCTCCATCTTCTTGTGCCGTCAACTCTACATATCCAAATCTGCTTAATTTCTTTGTATTAAAACAACTACCCGAAAGCACACCCACCATTTTTTGCCCTTCTATCTCTTCACATAAATACATAAAACCGCCACACTCGGCAATTGTTGGCGTACCGCCGATAATTGCCTGTTTTATAGCATCTTTCATTTCTTTATTTTGTGAAAGTTCTTTCAAATAAAGTTCGGGGTAGCCTCCTCCTATATAAATGCAAGAAGTACCTTTTGGCAATTCCTTGTCATTTAGCGGGCTGAAAGTTTTAATTTCGCAACCTAATTCCCTCAGTACGTTTAAGTTGTCTTCGTAGTAAAAACAAAATGCGCTGTCTTTTGCTACCGCAACAACTTTTCCATTTACGACTTTTTCAAGCCGCCCAACATCTCCCGAAATTATTGGCGCACTTTTCGCCAATTCAATTACACCCTCAACGTCTATGGTTTCTTCTATTTTCTTTGCCAAAACATCAATTTTTTGCTCGTAATCATAAATTTCGTCTGCCGTTACAAGCCCAAGATGCCTACTCTTAAACTCTACTTCCCTAATTGAAGGCAAATAGCCATAAACACGCAAATTTAGCGCTTCCACAGCGGGTTTCAGCAACCTATACAAATTTTCTGAACAATCGTTCATAATAATTCCCGCTATATTACTGTCCTTTTTATACTCCAAAAAGCCCTTAACAAGTGCGGCAATGCTAAGCGATTGCCCTTTTGGCCTAACTACTAAAATAACGGGTGTATTTGTTGTTGCCGCCACTTCATAACTGCTCGCCTGAGCGGTTGCACCCACCCCGTCATAGTAACCCATAACACCTTCAATAATAGAAATCTCCTTGCAATTATCTGCAAAAAAACCTATTGTTTGCTCTTTTGTTTGCAAAAACAAATCTAAGTTATAAGACTCTATTCCAATAACTTTTCTATGAAACATAGGGTCTATGTAGTCGGGTCCGCATTTGAAAGATGCCACGCCCATTTTCCTATTTAATAAGGCCTTTAGCAATCCGCAAACTATTGTTGTCTTACCCGTACCGCTCGAAGGTGCGGCTATCATTAACCTATCCATCATTGTACCACTCCGCTAATAACATAAATTGGGTTATATGCGTTCATCATAGTGTATGTGCCTACCCTTTTGCCCTTGCTTACCGAAACACAAACAATTTCGGGAACGCAATACTTAGAAAGTTCGCTTATTGCGATGCTAAGCGTTTCTATTGCAATTGCGGCAATGGCAATTTTTACTCCTTTTTTTGCCACACAGGCAAGAATTTCTGCCATATTGCCCTTAGATCCTCCCACAAAAACCGCATTTGGTTCGGGAAGACCACCAAGCACCTCCGGTGCTTTACCTTTTACGATTTCTACATTATGGGCAGAAAACTTATCCTTATTTTCTTGTATAAGAGTGACCGCATCGTCGTTGCATTCTATGCTATATACACGCTCTGCCATCTGCGCCATTTCTATCGACACGGATCCTGTCCCTCCACCTATATCATACACAATATCTGTATTTTTTAAACATAATTTTGAAATTATTACAGTTCTGACCTCTTGCTTTGTCATAGGAACGTTCCCACGTATAAAAGCTTCGTCGTCAATTGCACTTGCGTAGTTAGCTGCATTTTTATTGTCTACGACACATACGCAAAGCACATCGAATTGCTTGTTTACAAGCGAAAATGCCGTTCCAACGCATATTTTTTCGTCTTC
>CAYJNC010000297.1:0-1005 GCA_964371185.1 uncultured Christensenellaceae bacterium | reverse complement strand
AAAGTCTTTGTCCCACGCTTACCTCTAAATGCCCAAGGCCGGCGTTTACCAATTTGACACAAATATAGTTAGGAGAACGTTCTTTATCTGTCAAAAAGAAGCATTCTGAATTTCTCATAACATTGCTTACGACATCTGCTTTTTTGCCATGCAGGCTAATGAGCTTCATGTCTTGCCAAGGCCTTTTTAACTTTGCGCAAAAATATTGCACACTGCTAATTCCGCTTATAACTATGACTTCATGTTTCTCAATTAGTTCGTATAATTTTTTTGCACCGCTGTAAAACCCTATGTCTCCGCTAAAAAGCACGCAAACAATTTCACACTCGGCGGCGTCTATCGCATTTGCAATATCGGTAGGCGAAATGGCATAAACCGCTTTTACGTGCGAACAAACACTGTCGACAACACGTTCCGCCCCAATAAGCAATTGGGCACTTTTTATTGCTTCTTTTGCATCGCTTGTAAGATTATTTCCCATTCCTACGCCAACAACGTAAACCTTCATGCCTTGTCCTCCAAGATTTTCACAACTTCTCGCATTATAAAACCTTCTTCATCCGGCCGCTTAATAAGCAAGGTAGAAATGCCCGCTTTTTGTGCCGCCAAAAGTTTTTCACCGAACCCTCCGGCCTGTCCACCGTCTTTTGTCACCAATAATTTTATATCAAATTGCCTAATTAAAGCAATATTTAATTCGCAAGAAAAAGGGCCTTGCATCGCAATAATATGAGACGTTTGGTATCCTAACTCGCTCGCCCTTGTAACCGAATCAACGGTCGGTAGCACACGAACATAAAGCCTATTTGCAAAATCCTTGACCTTCGCATAAACATCAAGTTCTTTGCTGCCCGTGCTAAGCAAAACATTTCCTTCAAAACCGTCTATCAACCCAACACACTCTTGCGCATTTTTAGCGATGATCACACCGTCGGTGTCGCTTTTTTGCCTGATTAAGCGAAACAACTCTACATTTATTGTTTCGCACGCACCCGAAATATTTCT
>CAYJNC010000296.1:0-2810 GCA_964371185.1 uncultured Christensenellaceae bacterium | reverse complement strand
TTGCTAATGTTAAAAAGATTGGAAAATAGGGTAGACGGTAAGAATGACAATTATTCTGCGATAGCTGTTTTTTGCGAAGATTAACAGTTAAAAGAAAGGGATTAGCAATGAAAAAGATAGTGGCGATTATAGTTTCAATAATTGTTATGACAACGTGTGGTGTTGCTTTTGCAAATGACATTATTTCGCTCAATTACGAAAATTATGAAGTGGCGGAAAACACTCTGCTGATTTATGCAAACAGTAATGAGGACATTTCAAAAGAAGAGCTTAGTGTTTTACTTGGCGGAGACGAAATGCCTATAGACTCGGTAGCGTCGATAGAAGAAATGCAAAAGCCGACCACGCATTTGTTTTTGGTAGATGTTTCGGGTTCAATAAGTGAATCTAAAATGGAAGATATTAAGGCTATTTTGCAAGATTATATGTCGGAAATAGGCGATGACGACAATGTTTCTGTTATGGGCATAGGAGACGAGCTGTATATTGCACCTTTTGTTAGCGAGAAAAGCGCAATCGACGAGCAAATAACTGCCTTGCACACCGAAGACATGGAAACCAATTTATATGCAGGTATAATAGATGCAATAAATATTTTGCAAACAGACGCAGGAGTTTTTCCGAGCAGAAGTCTGACAATTATTTCCGATGGTGAAGATTATTCTGCCGTAGGATATACGAGGGAAGAGGCGGAAGACAAGGTTAAAGAATCTGATATTCGTGTTAATACGGTTGCAATGCTTGACTCCGATGCTACTGATCAGGAGATAGAAAACTCTAAAATATTGGGGAGCTTTGCTCGTATTTCTGCCGGAGGTGCAGACATATTAAGCGGTATTAACGACACTACCCCGCAAGATATTTCTGAAATGTTGTTAGACACAGAACCGGTTATTATATCTTGCGATATTTCGGGTTTTTCTACGCAAGCCGACGAAACATTGTTAGACATTGCTCTCAACCGTGGAGATGAAGAGTCGGCGACCGACAATGTCATGATTAAAACATCAGACATTATGGCCGGCGTTGTAAGCACGCCCGAGCCGCAACCTACACAAGAAGTAATAAAAGAAGAGCAACCGCAGCCTACCGAGCAACCGGTAGAAGAAGAACAAAACCCTGTTATGGCATTTTTGCTGGGGTTGTTTGGTGGCAACATTACACTTATGTGGATAGTTTTGGCGGCGATTATAGCGGCGATTGTGATAATTATTGTGTTGGTTTGCAAGAAGAGGGCGAAAAATACCGAAATAGAGATTAGTATAAGTACTCCGCTCGAAGTTCCTGTGGAAAAGACAATAATACCCAACGAAACAAAGACGCAAGCACCGATTATTAAGAAGTCGGCAACCTACAAGTTTACGTTTACAAAAGTAGGAAAGGTTGAAAGTGAATCGTACAGTTTCGACGTGACAGACGAGCTTGTTATTGGGCGCGGAACACAAGCTGCATTCAGGTTTGCATCAGACGACTTGCTGTCTTCTCGTCATTGCAGGGTGTTTATTAATGACGGCGAATGGTTTGTTGAAGATTTGGCTTCGACAAACGGAACCTACTTAAACGGTGTGCCTGTTCGGGGAATAGAAAAATTAAGCAACGACGATATCATACTCGTAGGCTCTATGGAACTGAGAATAGCGTGGATTAGGCTATGAGAAAAAAGAAGTTTAGTATGATCAAGACAAGGACACAACCGAGCATAGATTTTACAGACGTTTTGGTGGGCAACACACATCATATCGGTGAGAGAGAAGATCAGCAGGACTCTTTCGGAGTATCTAACATTATGGATAAAAGCTATGCTATGCAAAATGGCATTTTGGCAGTGGTCGCCGACGGAATGGGGGGGCTTGCTAATGGTGGAAGGGTCAGCGCTTTGGTCGTGAGTAGCATGATAGAAATGTTAAGCAATACGAATGGTGAGATGTCTGAACATCAAAAGCTTTTGAAGATGTTGTATTTTGCCAATTCAAATGTAAACGAGTTGTTGCGAGGAGAAGAAGAAAGTGGTTCTACGGTTGTTGCAACACTGATAAAAAACAATGTGTTAAGTGCGGTATCTGTTGGTGACAGCCACATATATTTATACAGAAAAGGTACCATAATTAAACTAAACAGAGACCATGTGTATGGAGAAGAACTCGATGTTTGTGTAGGAAAGGGCGAGTTAGACGCAAATAAAGCCTTGGCAGACCCAAGGAGAGGTGCGTTAACAAGTTATATCGGCATGGGGGAAATAGAGTATGTGGACACGTTTTGTATTCCGCTCATGCGGGGAGACAAGATAGTGCTTGCAACAGACGGTGTTTACGGAACTCTGAGTGATAACGAACTTGCCCAAATACTTGTTCATCCACCGCACAAGGCAAGTATGGTGATAGAAAATGCCATATTTGCAAAGAAAAAGCCTCATCAAGATAATTTTACGGCGATAATTATGGAAGTGCTGTAAGCAAAGTATATATTAAAGGAGAGAAAACAATGAAAGGCAATAAGAAGAAAATAGTTGCATTGATACTTATGTTGGCGGGAATAGGATTAACGGTAGTTGGTTTACTGCTGTTCTTATCGAGCGGAATGGGAATGCTCGGTGGCTGTGTGGGCGGTTTGGGCAGTATGTTTGGCATGAGCACAGGTGCGATTGTGCAAGAAAGCGGCAACGTTCCGATGTTAGGTTCGATTTTTGGCGGAATAAGCAGTGCGATTAACAATGCGACGACGGGCTTGGTTTTATTGTTTATCGGCATACCGTTGGCCGTTGTGGGCTTGATTTTATTTATTATCGAAAGCAACAAGGAGAAACAAAGCGG
>CAYJNC010000295.1:0-2816 GCA_964371185.1 uncultured Christensenellaceae bacterium | reverse complement strand
TAGACTTTGCTAAGCAAATTTTAGGCCGAAATGTAGGCATCAAAATAGACGGTGGTGTAAAAACACTCGAGAAGGCGCAAGAACTTATCGGTGCCGGAGCAGAGCGTATTGGGCTTACGGCAACTGTAAGCATAGCAAAAGAAGCGCTATTGAGGGCGTAGAATTAAATGTAGAGAATGAAAATGTTGCGATAACAAAATATTGCAACAAAAAAACGGAGGATAAATAATTTGGATATAAATGCGATTATAAAGCAAGTAACAGAAGAAGTTTGTTCTAAACTGAACATACAACAAACGGCGCAATCGGGCGGAGACCTATCTCCGGCGGCTATGGCAAAATACATTGACCATACATTGTTGAAGGCAGATGCAAGCATAGATGCAGTAAGAAAAGTATGTGACGAGGCTAAACAATATAAATTTGCAAGCGTATGTGTAAACCCTTCAAACATTAAGTTTGTTGCAGATTATTTGGCAGGCAGTGGTGTTGCTCCTTGCTGTGTAATAGGTTTCCCTTTGGGTGCATGCACACCCGAAGCTAAGGCAAACGAGGCGGCGGACGCTGCATCTAATGGTGCGACAGAAGTTGACATGGTTGTAAACGTAGGCGCAATAAAATCTAACGACTGGATGCTTGTTAAGAGAGACATAGAAGGCGTTGTTCGTGCAACAAAAGGACGTGCGATAGTAAAAGTAATAATCGAAACATGCTTGCTTACAGACGAAGAAAAAGTTAAGGCTTGTGCAATAAGCAAAATGGCAGGTGCTCACTTTGTTAAAACTTCAACAGGTTTTTCAACCGGTGGAGCAACTGCAGAAGACGTTTCAATTATGAGAGAAACAGTAGGACCGGAAATCGGTGTTAAGGCTTCGGGCGGAGTTAAAACATACGAGGACGCCGTTAAGATGATAAAAGCAGGTGCAAACCGTTTGGGAACAAGCTCGGGTGCACAAATCGTGACAGGCACAAGCGATTCTCACAGCTGTGTTAACTGTGGAGCTTGCAAAGGCAAATGCCCGACAGGCAAGACGACAATAATTAAAGACAGTTATTGAGAAAATAGGCGGTAGAATAATATGAGAAAACCTATAATTGCGGGAAACTGGAAAATGAACATGTCACCGACGCAGACGGCAAAGCTGATAAGCGAACTGAAACCGATGGTTGACGGCGCTTCGGTGCAAGTTGTTGTTTGCCCGATGTCTGCATGTTTGTTTGTCGCAAAAGGGTTGCTTGAAGGAAGCAATATTGCTTTGGGGGCGCAGAATATGCACTTTGAAGACAGTGGAGCATATACGGGTGAGTTAAATGCCGATAGCCTGTTGGAACTGGGCGTAGAGTATGTTATTTTAGGCCATTCCGAGCGTAGACAGTATTTCGGCGAGACAGACGAAATCGTGAATAAAAAGGTGTTAAAAGCGCTTGAAAAAGGCTTAAAGCCAATTATCTGTGTGGGAGAGTTGCTTGAGCAAAAGCAAAACAACATCACAGACGAAGTTGTTTCCATGCAAACTAAGTTGGCGCTAAAAGGCGTTATGGCGGCAGAAGTGCAAAACACGGTGATAGCGTATGAGCCCGTTTGGGCGATAGGTACGGGGCTGACCGCGACTCCGCAGGAGGCTAACTCGACAATTGCGACTATAAGAAAGGCCATATTCGAAATGTACGGGGAAAAAGCGCAAGACGTTCGTATACAGTATGGCGGAAGCATGAATGCGGGGAATGCTTCGGAGCTTATGTCTATGAGCGAGATAGACGGCGGCCTAATAGGCGGAGCAAGCTTAAAAGCAAAGGATTTTTCTAAAATAGTGTATTATTGATAAAAATAGTATAGGCGGTGTGTTAGACTTTCGCATCGCCTCTTTTTTTTTGCAGAAAACTATTGTATAATAAATGTATCCTAAAAAAAGAAAATAGAGGCATTTGTTATGGTGCAAATTTTATTAGCGGACTCAGACTTAAGCAGTCGTAAAAAAATTGTGAAAAAGGCAAAGGAAAAAGGATATAGTGTTGAGGAAGTTTCGGACGGAATAACCGCACTTAAGCTATTTAAAAGGAAAGAATATGATGTTATTATCTTAGACTCGTATTTGCCCGAATTAAGCGGGTTAAATGTCTGTCGGATGATACGCAAAACTTCTGATGTTCCTGTTATTTTTGTGACGGCTATGAGCAAGGAAAAAGACAGGTTAGACGGCTTTGACGTGGGTGCCGACGATTATATTATCAAGCCTTTTTATGTGTCGGAGCTTTATTGTCGTATAGAAACGATTATTGCGCATCATAAGAAGAGGGAAGAACGCGCGGTCATACATACCGATAAGATAAGTGTTCATATGTATTCACGGGCGGTTTATGTTGACGACAAGAAAATTAATTTGGCACCAAAAGAATACGATTTGCTTGTGTATCTTATGCAAAACGAAGGGATTGCACTGTCGAGAGAGATGATATTAAACAATGTTTGGGGGCAGGATTTTGAAGGGACAGACCGCACGGTAGACACGCATGTAAGGGCGATTAGGGAGCATATTGCGCCGTATTCCGATAAAGTGATGACGGTGTGGGGAATTGGATATAAATTTGAAAATTGATAAGTGGTAAATTCATGTTTAAAAAATTGATTTTTTTGCGAAAAAAAGTTGCTTTTATATAGAACATGTGGTAGAATAATATTCGCTACGAAGTTAGCCAAAATGGCGGAACTGGCAGACGCACAGGACTTAAAATCCTGCGGAGGTTAAACTCCGTGTGGGTTCGATTCCCACTTTTGGCACCAAAAACAGCCCATACCGAAGGTATAGGGCTGTTTT
>CAYJNC010000294.1:0-2823 GCA_964371185.1 uncultured Christensenellaceae bacterium | reverse complement strand
AGTATTTTTCTTTGGTGGTCGGAAAATCGCAAGAAGAAATTTGCGAAGAAGTTTATGACTTGGTAAGAAAAAAACTATATTGCGAATTGGTGGAGATGGCTTTGCTTTTGTGTCCGCAGTTTGAAAAAGGCATAGGAGAATTGGTGAAAGAAAATATTGCGCTCGGTTGGCAGGCGTATAAAGAAAAAATGTTTATATCGCCGTCGTATAAAATCGGGGCAACCTTAGTTGGCTTAGGTGCGCCCATCCATGTGTTTTTGCCGGAGGTTGCACGTGCGCTCGGCACAAAATGCGTTATTCCAAAACATGCGAATGTCGCAAATGCGGTGGGGGCTCTTGTCGGAAATGTAAGCGCTGATAGTGAAGTAGACATCGCACAAAAGATGAATGAATTTGGCGAAGAAGTGTATGTTGTTTATTGCGAGGAGCGCAATGAAATTGCAGAGGAGATGCAAGAAGCGATAAAAATTGCAACAAAAGATGCAATAAGAATGGCGAAAGAAGAAGCGATTAAACGGGGAGCGGGCAATGAAATAGCAATAACAACAGAGATAAGAAACGAATCCGCTATTTCTGCCGATGGAGCGGAAGTGTTTTTAGGATGTACGGTTGTTGCAAGGGCAATCGGAAAAATTGTGGGATAAACAAGCGTTTTTGTGCAAAATATTGAAAAAAACCAAACGATAATATGAAATTTTTAAATACAAAAATTGCGTAATTAGCCGTTTTGTACGCTAAATATACTACAAAATGAATTATTTTAAGTGAAAACTTGCAAAAATTATTCGGGGAATTAAGAAAAACAAATATTTTTTTGGGCTGAAAACCGTGCTGTTAAAGGGTTTTTCGGCTTTTTGTTTATAAAAATAAAAAAATAGTGCTTTAATTTGTGAAATTTGTGCTATAATATATAAAATAAATAAGAAATAGTTTTGGTGGTTAAAGTAAATGAATAGATACCAAATTGTATTAAGTGTAAAAGGTTCTCATTTAGAAGATGGGGAAGAAAATGTTCTGGAGTTGTACACGGAAGGCGTGTTGTCTCATGAAAAGGGCAGATATATGATAGAATATGACGAGAGCGAAATAATGGGCACGGAAAACACAAAGACCAGGCTTATGATAGACAATGACAGCGTGTGGCTCAATCGTTCGGGATTTGCGGAAACTGAATTATTATTCTACAAAGAACAATCCTACGACATGGTATATGAAACGCCGTTTGGGCAGATACCGTTGTCGGTGTTTCCTATGCAGGTGCTAAGCAATATGTCTGTGGAAAAAGGCGACATAGATTTAGAATATGTTATAAAAATCGGTGATCAGCGGACTGTTAACCGTTTGAACATTCAATATAAAACAAGAAATTAATACTAAAATAACAGCATAATATAATTATGTGCTGATATATTTAATAGATAAAATATAATTATTAGGAGGAAATAAATATGATCATTGAATATATAGGACATTCGTGTTTCTATTTGGTTAATAAAGAAGGAGTAAGAACAATAATTGACCCGTATGACAATACCATTGGGTTGGCTCCCGTTAAAAAAGAGGCAGACATTGCTTTAATAACGCACCATCACTTTGATCACGATTATATAGACGGAGTTATGGGTGATTTTACGGTTATTGACACGCAAGGAAAACACGAAGTTTGCGGAGTGTCTATTATTGGGTTGCCTGTTAGCCATGGTGAAGACAGGGGCGAAGTAATCAGCTATATAATCGAGTCCGACGGAATGCGAATTTTACACTTAGGCGATGTCGGCGAAGTGCCTTCGGACGAATACTTTGCGCAAATCGGTAAGATAGACATACTAATGGTTCCGGTTGGCGGAACATACACCACAGATGCGGCTCAGGCGGTTGAAGTAATAGACAAAGTTGAGCCAAACATCACAATACCCATGCACTACAAGACAAATAATTTAACGATTCAAATAAAATCGGTTCATGAGTTTATGACACTTGCAAAGAAAGGAGGATACGACATAGCAAGATTAGAGGAAAACAAGTTTGAAATTACAGCAGATAATCTTAAGAAGAGAAGAAGAGTATTAAGAATGGAGAACAGCTATTAAATAGGAGGATAGTAATGAAAAGTGGTTTTGACAACAATATATACATAAGCAAGCAAACAAAGCATATTTTAGAACGAATAAATATGTTTAAAGGCAAGTTATACTTAGAGTTCGGCGGTAAGTTGTTCGATGATTTTCACGCTTCACGTGTTTTACCCGGTTTTGATGTTAATGGCAAGGCAAAATTATTGCAAGCATTGAAAAACGAAACAGAAATCATTGTTTGTGTGAATGCAAGCGATATTGAAAAAAACAAAATGCGTGCCGACTTAGCAATAACATACGACTTAGATGTTTTGCGCCTGATAGACAATTTACGGGGCATGGATCTTTATGTTAGCAGTGTTGTCATAACACAATACGAAGGACAGTATGCAGCAGATGTGTTTAGACAAAAATTAGAGCGTAGAGAAGTAAAAACATATGTTCATCGTTTGATAGACGGATATCCCACAGAAATAGATTGGATAGTAAGCGACGGAGGGTATGGCAAAAACCCATACATAGAAACCACAAAACCGTTGGTGGTTGTAACCGCCCCGGGGCCGGGTAGCGGAAAACTTGCTACTTGTTTGTCGCAACTTTATCATGAATATAAAAAGGGTAATAATGCAGGTTATGCAAAATTCGAGACATTCCCGATTTGGAATGTACCGCTAAAGCACCCGGTAAACATGGCGTACGAAGCCGCAACTTCCGACCTAAACGACATAAACATGATAGACCCGTTTTA
>CAYJNC010000293.1:0-2825 GCA_964371185.1 uncultured Christensenellaceae bacterium | reverse complement strand
CTTATTTTAATACCACTTTATGGAAAACTTTTTTTCCTTTTTTAATCATAAGGCTTCCTTCGGCAAAATCTTGCTCGCCTACCTCGACCGAATCGTCAGCCACTTTGTCACCGTTTACCGAGACACCGCCTCCGGCAACAAGCCTTCTGCCTTCGCCTTTAGATTTTGTCAGCCCCGTAAAAATAAGCAAATCTACAACTTTTTTGTTTTCTTCAAGCTCTGCCTTTGTTATTTCCGTCGTGGGAATACTGCCTTCTTGTGCCCCGCCGCCAAACAAAGCCTCTGCCGCCGACTGCGCTTTTTGCGCTTCGTCTTCTCCATGCACTTGCTTTGTCAGCTCAAACGCAAGCACTTTTTTAGCCTCGTTTATCGCACTGTCTTTAAGTTCGCTCAACCGTAAAACCTCTTCCATAGGAAGGAAGGTAAGCAAAGACAAGCAGGTTTTTACATCGTCGTCGGCAACGTTGCGCCAATATTGGTAGAACTCATACGGCGAAGTTTTCTCCTTATCTAACCACACGGCACCCGATTCTGTTTTGCCCATCTTTTTGCCGTCGCTTTTTAAAAGCAATGTGATAGTCATACCGTACGCTTCTTTTTGTTCTTTTCTGCGAATTAAATCTGCGCCGGCGAGTATGTTTGACCATTGGTCGTCTCCGCCCATTTCAAGCGCACAACCGTATTTTCTGTTAAGCACCAAGAAATCATACGCTTGCATAAGCATGTAGTTGAATTCAAAGAATGTAAGCCCTTTTTCTAAACGCTGTTTGTAGCAGTCTGCGGTAAGCATTCTGTTTACCGAAAAACAAGTCCCGATTTCACGCAGAAACTCTACGTAATTTAAATCTAATAACCAGTCTGCATTGTCTACCATGTGGGCTTTTCCCTCGGAAAAATCCAAAAATTTGCTTATTTGCTCACGAAAACAATCTGAATTGTGCGCAATAATCTCACGGGTCATCATTCGTCTCATGTCGGTCTTTCCGCTCGGGTCGCCAACCATTGTTGTACCGCCACCGATCAAAACAATCGGGACGTGCCCCGCCCTTTGCATGTGCGCCATCGCCATAAGTTGCACAAAATGGCCGACATGCAGGCTGTCTGCGGTTGCATCAAACCCAACATAGAAGGTTACTTTCTCCTTGTTTAAAAGCTCCGACAAGCCGTCGTGCGTGGTTTGTTTTAAAAATCCTCTTTCTTTTAATGTTTCAAATGCACTCATCTTTTTTTCCTCATATATTTTCACAAATTCTTTAATTTTTAACTAAATACCAAATTCACCAAGTACGTCGCAAATTCTTTTTATGCCAATCACAATATTTTCTTTTGTCGGCATAGAAAAATTAAGCCTTAGTGTGTTTTCTTTTCCATTTTCGGCGAAAAACGGCATTCCGGGCACAAACGCCACCTTGTTTTTAACACACACTTCAAAAATTTCCGCCGCATTCTTACCCTTAGGCAAATTCACCCATATAAACAGGCCACCCTGCGGCCGTGTATATGTCACCCCTGTCGGCATATATTTTTCTAACGCATCTAACATCGTGTCTCTTTGTTCTTTGTATGTTTCACACAAACCTTCTATATGGCTTTCATAGTGGCCTTGAGCCATAAATTCATATACCATTGCCTGTGTCAGGTTTGAAGTATGGACGTCTTGCCCTTGTTTTAACAAATTAAATTTTCCGATAATGTCTGCATGTGCAATTGCATACCCCACACGAAGGCCGGGCGCAATTGTTTTTGAAAAGCTGACAAGTTTGCAAACAAGGCCACAATCGTCGTATGATTTTATGGAAGGAACGGTTTGCCCCTCGTATCTTAATTCTGCATACGGATCGTCTTCTAATATCATGACGCCGTGTTTTTTGCAAATCTCATATATTTTTTCGCGTTTTTCCTCCGATGTTGTAATCCCCGTCGGATTCTGAAACGTGGGAATAACATAAAAAATCTTAGGCGAATAATCTACTATCTTTTGCTCTAAATCGTCGATGTCTACACCGTCGTTTTGCATTTTCACGGTTTTTACGTTCGCTTTTGCCAACTTGAAAGTTTGCAATGCACCCAAAAATGTGGGCGACTCAACAAGCATTGTGTCTCCCTCGTTTAAAAATGTGCGCACAAACATTTCTATGCCTTGCGAAGAACCGCTGGTAATTATCAGTTCGTCGGTTTCTTTCATTAGTTTTGTTTCTTTTTGCTTTAAATAATCAAGCAAAGGTTGATATCCTAAGGTGTTGCCATATTGCAACACGGTAGCACCATTATTTTCAACAAGGTTTTGTGCCAATTTAGACAATAACTCTTGTGGGAATGTTTTCGGAGAAGGGTTTCCGCCCGCAAGCGAAATAATTTCCGGGTCTCTTAACAGAGCAAATATTTTTCTTATTTCACTGCCCGATACACCGTCAAAACGGTCTGCAAATTTCTGCATTTTATTTCCTCTTTTCTTTATGTGGGTGTTGAAAAAGTCCGATTAATGAAATTTTGCCGATTTAGCTTGCGGTTCAATGCAAAAAACGCAGCTTTAGCACGGCTAAGGCGAGGCTTTTTAACGCATAAATGCAAGCCAAGGTGGTGAAACTTCGAAATTATGACTTTTTTCAATACGCCCTATATACATATTTTATTATTATATTATTTTTACGCCGTAAATACAAGAAAAAACGCATATATATATATAATAAATGCGATTTTTCATCGTCTATTCACATTTTAGTAAAAAACGCATAAATTTTAATATAAAAACGGTTATAAAAACGCTTTATTTATGCTATAATAATTAAATTGCTAATATCGTCTTAAATGCAAGACGAGAATTT
>CAYJNC010000292.1:0-2829 GCA_964371185.1 uncultured Christensenellaceae bacterium | reverse complement strand
AAACTTTTTGTCTGCCATAAATAATACATCTCCTTAATATTTATTAAATTGAATACTCATTAATAATCATATATACTACCTTGAAAAACTATCTACGTGCAAATATCATGTATACGTATAAATAAAGTGCAAATTAAAACTTGTTTCGCTGAATAATCTATTTTATTGAATTTAAATATACCATAACGTTTTTATAAAATCAACAATAATTTTATGAATTTTTTATCACATTTTTGTGCTATAATAGTAAAAAATAAGCACGGGGGAATTTATGGGTATTTCTACAAAAATAAAAAACTTAACTAAGGTAACTAAGCGCTTAAAACGTGCAAAATGGTCTAGGGCTAAGGCAATAATAAGAGACTACGGCCTAAGAGAATTTATGCGCAGGGTCTCCGAAAAAATGCAACACGGCGACTCGGCGGTTCATTTGTACGAGCGCAGATATATTGTCACAAATGAATCTTTCTTGAAAAAAGGCGCTTCCGTCGAAAAATTTGTGTGTGAGCAAAATGTGCGTTTTACAACCGCTCCCGGTGCTAACAACATTGGCCGTTTAGACATTTTAACGGCTAACACTTGCGGCAACGCAAAACTTACTTTAGAAATATATAAAAAAGAAGAATTACTGTGCACCCATAGCGTTGAAAAGGTTTTACACCACGATTATACGGTGTTCGATTTTCATCCGTTGCTTGATGTTATGTATCATCCACTCGATTTTGTTATTAAATCATCTTGCGATTGTTGCGGAGTTCTCGTTAATAAGAAAAAAACAAAACACGGCTTTAGCGTTTTGGGCGGCGGCAGTGTTGCCTGCAAGGTATATACACAGTTAGACGCATTATATATACACTGGTTAAAAAACAATACACCCACACCCGAAATTCTTTCCTCTCAAAGAAATCATATTTTTGAAAATGCTCCGTTAGTCAGCATTATCGTGCCTCTATACAACACCGAGCCCGACTTGCTTAAAGAAATGATAAATTCTGTTATCGCCCAAACATACCCAAATTGGGAACTTTGTTTGGCCGATGGTAGCACAAATTCTTTTGATTTGGAAGACATAGTGAAAGAATATGCGGACAGTCGCATAAAATATGCTAAACTCGAAAAAAACGAGGGGATATCCGGCAATTCCAACAAGGCCATAGAGATGGCAACCGGCGACTATGTCGCATTGTTAGACCACGACGACACCCTATGCGAACACGCATTATATAAGAATATAGAGCTCATTAACGAAAACCCCGATTACGAATTTATTTATTCCGACGAGGACAAGGTAACGGAAGACGGCACTTTGCGTTTCGATCCTTTTTTCAAGCCGGATTATTCGCCTAATATGTTGTTTGCCTTCAACTACATAACACATTTCGCTTTCATTAAAAAATCTCTGCTCGATAGTATAGGTTATTTTAACGAGGAATATAATGGTGCACAAGACTACGATTTATTCCTCCGGCTTACGGAAAAAGCAAAAAAAATCGGCCATATTAAAGACGTTTTATATAACTGGAGAATAGCCAAAACAAGCACCGCCTATTCTTCCGACACAAAAAGTTACACCGTTTCGGCCGGAAAACGTGCAATTGAGGCCGCCATCAAAAGACGCAACCTTAGCGCAACCGTTACGGAAGGAATTTTGGCTAATTATTACAACGTTGCCTATTCTTTGCCAAACCCTCTGCCTAAAATTTCCATCATAATCCCCAACCGAGACGAAAAGGAAACTTTAGACAAGTGTATAAATTCTATTCTTACAAAAACAACCTATGCTAATTACGAAATTATAATTGTAGAAAACAACAGCCAAAAGGCATCTACATTTGCATACTATGAACGAATAGCCAAAAACCCTAAGATTAAAATAATAACTTGGGAAGGCATTTTCAACTATTCCGCAATAAACAATTTTGCGGTAGACCACGCAGGCGGAGAATTACTTTTGTTTTTAAACAACGATATGTCGGTAATTTCTGCCGATTGGTTAGAACAAATGGCAATGCACGCCGTGCGTGAAGATGTCGGTGGCGTGGGTGCAAAACTATACTATCCGGACGACACCTTGCAACACGGCGGCATAGTATTGCGAATAGGCGGAGTCGCCGGCCATTCGCACAAAGGCTCTATGCGAGACGAAGTAGGGGCTTTCGGCCGATTAATACTCGTACACGACCTTTCTGCCGTAACCGCCGCCTGCCTGATGGTCAGAAAAGATGTCTTTTTGTCGGTGGGTGGGTTCGACGAGCAATTTGTTGTGGCCTTCAACGATGTGGATTTGTGCCTGAAAATTCGTGAAAAAGGCTTGTCTATGCTGTTTACACCTTACGCAGAACTCTATCACTACGAGTCAAAAACAAGGGGCTACGAAGAGACCCCCGAACAAATAAAGAGATTCTCGGGCGAGCAAAAAAAATGGTTAGACAAATGGGAAGATATTTACCCGGTAGACCCATTCTACAGCCCAAACCTAACCCATATATTACAAGACTATTCGATAGACCCGGGAAAAACCGGTGCAACTTTAAAAGAGGTTTCGCACGGCGGTCAACGTTTATAATATTTTGTTCACATAAAAAAGAACCTTGCACATTTTAGATGTAAGGTTCTTTTATTTTTTAAGTTTAAAATTTATGCATTTGTCACAAAATCAATGATTTCTTCTTTTGTTTTAAGACCGACAAATTTGTTTGCCTTCATGCCACCGTCAAACAGATATACGGTCGGGATAGACATAACGCCATATTGTTGGGCTATGCTTTGTGCATCGTCTACATTTACTTTAATTATTTTGAGATCCGGCATATCGTTTGCCACTTCTTC
>CAYJNC010000291.1:0-2867 GCA_964371185.1 uncultured Christensenellaceae bacterium | reverse complement strand
CTACAAGCAAAATGTTGTGTCCGCCCGAGGCGGCTATTTCCATCGCACGTTTAGCACTTTCTTGTCCTTTAATATTGCAAAAATCAACGATCGGCGCAGATTTTACGTTGCTAAGTTGCCACATAGAATTATTTTGCCAGTTAGGCTCGTTTTTTTCGTTTAAAATGGCTACCACTTCTTTTAGGTGGCTAATGGCAAGCACGCGAATGCCCGAAATACACTCTATTTCTTTTCTGTTTGCAAATGGAATAATGGCCGTGGAATAACCGTTTTTTCTTGCGTCTATTACCATAGGAAGCAAACCGTTAATCGGGCGGATTTCGCCGTCTAAAGAAAGCTCTCCGAAAACTATGGCGTCTTCTAAATGTTTTGTTGAAACCTGTTCGCTTGCCGACAACAAACCGAGCGCAATGGCAAGGTCATACACAGAACCTTCTTTTCTGCGATCGGCGGGTGCTAAGTTTATTGTAATTTTTTTGGTAGGGTAGGATAGTCCTGAGTTTTGTATGGCAGAACGAACCCGTTCTTTCGATTCTTTTACGGAAGCGTCTGCAAGGCCGGAAATGTCGTACGAGGGAAAGCCGTTATATACATCTGTTTCGATGGTGATAGGAAAGCCTTCTAATCCAACCAAGCCGTAACTGCTAATTTTTGAAAGCATTATATTAACCTTTCTTACCGTTCAACCGAAATATTTATATAAAAAACAAGTGGTTACAACAAAAAATATTTAATTGGCAGAACGATATCACGAAATTTTATTGATTTTTATTGTTATTAACTTTATTATGTAGAAAACACATTGTGTTGTCAACACAATAAATTAAAGTTAGACAAATCTTACATAAAGGTATACAATAAAAATGTCTGTAAATTTGAGAGGTAGAATTTATGACTGAACAAGAAAAGTATTGGGTTTGGCTTACGAGTATAGAAGGTTTAGGCCCTGTTCGATTCTATAATATATTGGGTGCCTTCATTGACATAGAAACGGCTTTCAAGTATGCAAAGGATATTCCTAAAAAAGTATCTTTGCCAAAGAAGACGGCGGAAAAAATTGTTAGCTGTGCCAATGAAAAGTATTTAAACGAAGTGGTTTCGTTTGTTGAAAAAAGCGATGTTTTCGTTCTCACACGGCTTAGCAATAATTATCCTAACCTACTCGCCGAGATAGAGAATCCACCGCCTGTTTTGTATGGAAGGGGAATTATGCCCCAAAAAGAAGGTATGTTTTGCGGCATGGTAGGAACCAGGAATCCTACAAAAAGCGGTTATAATGTTGCTTTTCGGCTGGCGGAACAATTGGCGACAGAGGGAGTTTGTGTTGTTTCGGGCATGGCAAGAGGAATAGACACGGCCTGTCATAGGGGAGCGTTGGCGGCAGGAGGGAAAACAATTGCCGTGCTTGGCAGTGGCGTAGACATATGTTATCCGCCGGAAAACGAAGGGTTATACGAAGAAATAGCCAAGAAAGGGACTTTGCTAAGCGAATTTTTGCCGGGGACATTGCCGGCACAACATAATTTTCCGCAAAGAAACAGGATACTTTCGGGTCTTTCTCATGTTTTGGTGGCAGGGGAAGGCGGAGAAAGAAGCGGTGCGAGAATCACGGTAGATTATGCTTTAAAACATGGAAGAGACGTGTATACCATGCGTACCGATCTAAAATCGCCGGTGGCTAAATTGCCGTTATATCTTTTAGAATCGGGTGCGCCGGTTGTTTCTTGTGCGAGCGAAATAATAAGAGACATGGGTTTTAACGGTTCAACGGGGGTAAGTGAAACAAAAGACGATGAAAACTTTGAACGCGGAACATTAAACAAAGAAGAAATGCTGATAGTTTTAGAACTTGAAAAAGAGGAATTGAGCGCAGACGAGCTTGCCGAGAAAATAGGAATTCCAATTAAAGATTTAAATATGCTCTTGACTGTTCTTGAACTAAAAGGTATTATAAATGCGGCGCCGGGAGGCGTGTTTCAAGTTTACAAATAATTAACATAAGCTTTAGATATATTTGGTATAATAGATTTGGAAACGTATAAAAATTATACATTCGGAGGAAAATATGGCAGTGTCAAAAGTCGCAAATGAAGCGGTGACAGAGGGAAATGAAGTTAAAGAAGTTAAGGCGATCGTAAAAAAAGCAAAGGCTGCAACAACTAAGAAAACAACGGCTAAGAAAACAACCGCGAAAAAAGCGGCTACAAAGAAGCCGGCAAATAAAACGAAAAATTTAGTAATAGTAGAATCACCCGCAAAGGCGAAAACAATAGAAAAGTTTTTGGGAAAAAACTATGTAGTGCGTGCATCAAACGGACATCTGAGAGATTTGCCCAAAAGTAAGATAGGCATAGACATAGAAAACGAGTTTGAACCTCAGTATACTACCATAAGAGGAAAAGCTCCCATAATTAAAGCGTTAAAAGATGAAGCGAAAAAATCTGTAAATGTTTTTCTCGCAACCGACCCCGACAGAGAGGGAGAGGCTATTTCTTGGCATATAGCAAACATGCTAAACATAGACATAGAAAAAAAATGCAGGATAGAATTTAACGAAATAACAAAAACTGCTGTTGTGGGTGCGATTAAAGAAGCACGCACAATAGACATGCAAAGGGTAGATGCACAGCAAGCAAGAAGGGTGTTAGACAGGTTGGTTGGTTACAAATTAAGCCCGTTGTTGTGGAAAAAAGTACGAAAAGGCTTGTCGGCAGGGCGTGTTCAGAGTGTTGCGGTTAAGGTTATTGTAGACCGAGAAAACGAAATCAGAGAGTTTGAACCGGAAGAGTTCTACACAATTTCCGCAATGCTTAAAAAAGACAAACAAGAATTTGAGGCTAAGTACTACGGCAAAAACGGCAAAAAAA
>CAYJNC010000290.1:0-2867 GCA_964371185.1 uncultured Christensenellaceae bacterium | reverse complement strand
TGAGTACGGTTTTAATTACCGGTGCGGCAAGCGGAATAGGGAAAGAATGCGCCCTTTTCTTTGCCCAACAAGATTACCAAGTATTAATTAATTACAACAAAAATGCAGAAGGTGCAAAAAACCTTATGCGTGAGATTAACAATCTTTGGCCGCATCGTGCACATATGTTTTGCGCAGATGTTTCCGACTCAAACCAAGTTAGGCTTATGGCAAATTTTGCAAAAGACAATTTAGGACATATAGACGTGCTGATAAACAATGCCGGCATTTCTTTCACAAACCTTCTGACCGACACAAAAGAAAAAGATTGGGACGATGTATTTGCGGTTAACGTTAAAGGCGCATTCAACTGTACGCAGGCGTTTTTGCCGGACATGATTTCACGTCGAAGCGGCAACATAATAAATATATCTTCAATTTGGGGAATGGTAGGTGCGTCTTGCGAAGTTTGTTATTCCGCATCAAAAGCCGCCTTAATCGGCTTTACAAAAGCACTTTCAAAAGAAGTTGGGCCGAGCGGAATACGTGTAAATTGCATTGCGCCCGGTGTTATAAAAACAAACATGACCTCAACCTTAGACACACAAACTTTAGACGAGCTAAAAGAAGAGACTCCACTGCAAAAAATAGGGAGTCCTAAGGACATTGCTACAACAGCATTTTTTTTGGCAAGTGAAAACGCAGGGTTTATTACAGGGCAGGTAATAAGCCCAAACGGTGGGTTTATCGTATGAACAAAAAAACATTTATGACTTTTTTACCCTACTTAATTATCCAAGCCGCAGTTTTTTATGCAATCCCTTTAATTTTTATGCAAACAAAAGACCTAAGTTCCGCAAACGAATTGCTACAATTAACAATACTTCTCATCAACCCTATAACAATCCTAACGACGCACATAATTTACGCACGTAAAAAAGGCCTTGTTATGCTTTCGCCAATAATAACAGGGATAGTTTTTACACCTTGTGTTTTTCTGTGTTTTTCAACTTCCGAAATAGTTTATGTTTTTTCCTACATTGCACTAAGTTATTTGGCAATGCTAATCGGGTATGCGTCGACACGTAAACAAAACAAACAGACTTAGCTTTAGTCCATAAATTCTTTCATCTTTTCAACCGTTTCTTTGCTTATAACATGCTCTATTCTGCAAGCGTCGGCATCGGCAATTTCATCGGAAACTTTTAGCGTGTTTTTCAAAAAGCTACTAATGATACGATGGCGTTCATAAATATTTTCCGCCATAATTCTGCCTTCTTCGGTAAAAGATATGTTTCCTGTGTTGTCTATTGTTATGTATCCGTTTTCTTTTAATATGCCCATTGCACGGCTTATACTCGGCTTAGAATAACCAAGTTCTGTTGCAACGTCTATCGAACGGACACTACCCTTTTTTTTGTGTAACAATAAAATTGTTTCTAAATAATTTTCCCCTGATTCGTGCATATTTTTCATTCCTTTTCGATAATATGTTTATTATATCATACTTATTTAATATTAAGCAATCGCAAATGAAGAATTTACATAAAATTACACTTTTTTTATGTTGACAACATAGGTTAGCGATGGTAAACTAATGCTATAGATTAGCATTGGCTAATTTTACTTACAGGCTACGTATACATCATTTGTATTGCGTTTTTAAGGAAAGGACTTGAATTTATGCCACTTACACTATGCCCGCCTATGCAGACGGCAATTATTAAAAAAATCGGCGGCGACGATAAGACTAAGCAATTCTTGTTGCACCTTGGTTTTATACCCGGCGAAGAGGTTTGCGTAGTATCGGAAATTGGCGGCAACATGATAGTTAATGTCAAGGGAGCAAGAATAGCAATAGACAAAAAACTTGCTCAAAAAATAGCAGTCTAACGAGAATAAAAACGACTTTGTATTAAATAGTTTATCTAAGTGCAAAGCCGTTTTAATTTATATAATTCAGAAAGGAAGGGGTTATAGCATATGAGCAGCAGCACACTGAGGACTTTAAAAGAGGTACCCATAGGGTCTACCGTCAAAGTAGCAAAACTTAGCGGCGAAGGCGCGGTAAAACGCAGAATCATGGACATGGGGCTGACAAAAGGTACAACTGTTTTTGTCCGTAAACTTGCACCATTAGGCGATCCTATCGAAATAACCGTACGGGGGTACGAGCTATCTATTCGTAAGGAAGATGCAGCCATGGTATTAGTAGAAAACTAATCATTTTAACTTGTTTTTTTTTGGCTCACAGGTTAGTTTATGCTAATTATCGACAGCTAACCGAGTGTCAATTATTCTTGAAAGGAAGGTAGTATATTTATGAAATTTGCACTTGCGGGAAACCCCAATTGCGGTAAGACAACGCTTTTTAACGCACTTACCGGTTCGACACAATATGTCGGCAACTGGCCGGGTGTTACCGTTGAAAAAAAAGAAGGCTCACTTCGCTTAAAATCTCATCATGATAAAAGCGCAAAAGTGGTAGATTTACCCGGTATTTATTCTCTCTCTCCCTACACCTTAGAAGAGGTAGTAGCCAGAGATTTTTTAGTAGGAGAGCATCCTGATGTTATCATCAACATCGTAGATGCTACAAACTTAGAAAGAAACTTATATTTAACAACACAGCTTATAGAAACAGGAATCCCGGTTGTTATAGCCTTAAACATGATGGACGTGATTCGCAAAAGCGGCAGCAAAATAAACGTAAAAGAACTTGAAAAAGGTTTGGGCTGTCCGGTTGTTGAAATTTCCGCCCTTAAAAGCGAAGGTTTAGATAACCTCATTACTAAAGTAACAGATGTTGCTAAAACAGTTAAAATTCAACCGATAGAGCATAAATTTGCAGACAACGTAGAATCGGCACTTTCTCAAATTACAGAACT
>CAYJNC010000289.1:0-2872 GCA_964371185.1 uncultured Christensenellaceae bacterium | reverse complement strand
CTCAACATACCATTAATCATACCTATATATAAACATATTTTCAACAAAATAATAATTAATAGATATAAAACGTTTGGTGTGTTACAATAAAATAAAAACATCGAGAAGAGGTATACATGAATAAAAAACGTTTTTTCAGATTGATTGTAATGGTTATTATGCTTGTTTGTATCGCATTCACAAATGGTTGTGGTATGATTATGCCTGTGATAGCCGATGCGCTTAACGAATTTGTTTCGGAGTTTGAGGCGGTTATAGATGAAGAAATTGCACCGTTGCTCCCACAGCCGACAGATTCAAGAGACGAAGAATTACCGAGCTTTGAAGACTATGGTTTTGAAGAAAATCCGGATAATGAAGACGAGCAGAGTGTTGAAGAAGAGATAATTTTTGAAGACGATTCAATCCTGACACCTTACTCGGAGATGGAGTATGTGCGTGCAGATCATGTTGAGACAGAAGAACGTTTATATGAGATAGCAGAGCTTGTTAATGAGACAGATTCAAATTCCGAACTTTTAGAGCTGTTTCACGAGGGCGAGGAAATTTACGAACATTATTACACCATGTCTATTTTATCCTACATTAATTTAAGCTTAGATTATTCAAGTGATTATTGGAACGAGGAATATGAATACACAAATCAAAATCTTTCTTTGGTAGAAGCCGCACATACCGAGTTTTATTCGGCTTTGTATGACTCTGAATTAAAAGAAGAGATAGAAGAGGAATACCCAACGTATTTTGATCAAATAGACGAGGTAGACTGGTATATAGATGGAACGGAAGACCTGTACAGCGAAGAAATTGCGCTTAATAATAAGTATAATAACTTAATGTCGACGGCAACAATAGATTTCGAGGGCGAAGAGTTAACTTATGAAGAAGTATATGCGATTGAAGATTATTACAGATATTCTGAGGCGAACGAAGTTTGGCAGCAGACTTATTACGACGAACTTAGCAACATTTATATAGATCTTGTCAAGACTCGACAAGAATTAGCGGATGTGTTAGGTTTTGACAATTATATGGATATAGCATTTGAAAGTTTCGATTACGACTACACACCGGAAATGGCGATTGAAATGGCTGAAGAAATTTCCGATGAAATGGTAGATGTGTATAACGAGGCTTATTATGCAAACGACTATATAGATGAATCGTTTGATGACTATTCATCATTTGTGCTTTCAACACTGCAAGACATAGATTCTTCTCTTGCTAAGGCATACGAAGACATGTTAGATTATGGGTTGATAGATTATGAAGAGGCACCTAATAAGCCAACAGGTGCATACGAAACATATTTGCCGGAATACAATTCACCGTTGATTGTGCTTTCTTATAATGGAGACAGCTACAGTATTTCTACATTGATGCACGAATTCGGCCATTTTTACAACGATTATATAAACGAAGGGCAGTTTAACCCGTCGCTTGATATGTTGGAGGCGCAAGCTCAGACGATGTCGTTGATTTTTTTAAACTATTACCCGGAATATTTCGGAAATGAGATGGCAAGCAATTTACAACACAACGAGTTGATATCCGCACTGCATACATTCATATATCAATCATATATTTATGCGTTTGAATACGAGGTATATGCGCTTGATCCGAACGAGCTGACTCCCGAGGTGTTGTCGGAAATATCTAACGAATTGGCATACGACTATGGGCTTGATTATCTGACCTTACCGGGATATGAAGACACAAATATGTTTGAATGGACTACAATTCCCCATATATACGATGCTCCGTTTTATACAATATCTTATGTTACTTCGGCAGCGATGTCTACCCAATTGTTTGACATATCCACCACCGACGAAGAAGTAGGAGTAAATGGTTTGATGGAGTTGTTTGACAGTGACGATTTAACATTTATAGAAAAAACAGAAGAGTTGGAAATTTTAAGCCCTTTCGATGAAGAGTGTATTGGAGAGCTGGCAGAAATGTTTTATTCCTATCTAATATAATAGTAAACATCATGTACAAATGTTAAAATCAGAAAAAATTTCAAAATACTCGCTTTTGCAAAAAGCGGGTATTTTTATTGTATTTGTGACTGTGTTTGAGACCCATAATGTTTATAATTTATAACTAAGACAAAGTTGTCACATTCAAAAAGCCCTAATTTAAAGCAATTTTTAAGGAAATTCTTAAAAAACGAAGTTTACAAATTAGTCACAAAAAAAGCAAAAATAAATTTAAAATCGTAAAAAATGTGACCGATGGTGTGACCGTCGTGTTATATACTGTTACTATAGAATGAGGTTGAAGGTAAAAGTTGTGTAAAATCTTCAACGGCTAAAGAGTCTAAAAAATCTATAAAAAATATGGTTTTTTTTGAAAATTGAGACCGTTGTTGAGATTGTTAGACTATATAATGAGGTTAAACAAGTTAGATGGGAGGATTGATGAAAATTGGAGATAGAAAAAAACAAACAAATATGCAGTAAAGAAAAGAACGTGAAGCCGACATCAATTGCAGCCATGACAACAGGGAAGTTAATAAGCCGATAAAGGCTAAAATAAAAGTTTAAAAAGATTAACGACGAAAAGCTTAAAAAAGCTTATCAGAATTAAAGAAAGAGAGTAACCATGAACAGAGTAACAAGAAATGCACAAAATGCGAAAACTACAAACAATAAAAAGCGTAAAAGAATCATTAGCTTAGTTGTAGCTATAGTTATGTGTTTTAGTTTGGTACAAGTTGGTGTTTTAGCCGCCGATGGCGACCTGACACCTGCACCCGTTGCAGACCCGGCACCTGCACCCGTTGCAGACCCGGCACCTGCACCTGCAGACCCTGCACCAGCACCTGCAGAACCGGCACCTGCACCAGCAGAACCCGCAGCAGCAGATG
>CAYJNC010000288.1:0-2874 GCA_964371185.1 uncultured Christensenellaceae bacterium | reverse complement strand
TTGCCTCTCCTTTTAAGGAGAGGTGGCAAGCCATAGCTTGACGGAGAGGTTGTCGCTACCAACTTTGTTCGGGTTAAAACCCTTTCTCACAAACTTCACACGTTCCGTTTTGCCTCTCCTTTTAAGGAGAGGTGGCAAGCCATAGCTTGACGGAGAGGTTGTCGCTACCAACTTTGTTCGGTTAAAACCCTTTCTCACCAACATCTTTCTTTTCCCACATAAGGTGAACACTCGCTCTATTCACCGTTTACACAAAACTAATTATAGTTTCAAGAAATGCGATTAGCATTTCTTTGGTTCTTAGGAACTTAGTTCCTAAGCAGGTTTGGACGGAGTCCAAGGTCTTAACGCACCTGACCTTAATGCCCTTCCATGCCTCACTGCCTCTTAATCGGCTTGGTTGGCATATACTCAACCATTATTGCGTACAATCCAAACGCTTGATTTACCTCACCATTCTCAACAACCATCTGCAACATCTTCGCCTTTCGCTTTTTCTTCCTGCACGGCACAAACACCGGGTAATCAGTCTCACCAAAATCTATGTTGTTAAAGTCTATGTTGTCAAAATCAAACACTAAACTTAAAGAATACCCCTTAACAAACTCTTGATTATCGGTAACGTAATATATCTTACCTCCGCTTGTTGCAAACGGCATCACCAACACACCCGTACCGTTCTTCATAATCCTCTTAATCTGCGAAGGGTCGCCCAAATCGTCCATCTTTGTAGACCAACACGCATATATTGCCGCACCATCGTCCGAATACGCTTGCATGCCGTCTACCTCTTCACTCTTCATCTTGCGCAAACTTCCGTCCGTTCCACCCATGTATATTACGTTGTCATACTCACAAACACACCGTGCCGGCATATCCGTAAAGTAATACCACTCGTAACCGAAACTGTCCGCAAAATTGTCCGATCGTTGCCGACCGTCCGCAACATACACTCGGCCGTTTATGAATATATACAAATATCCATCTTTTATAAGGCTCACCGCCTCTTGCAAATCGGGTTCTTTCGTCAACTTCGCATTAACAAAATAACTCCGCAACTGCACCGTCTTTTGCCGTGTGATGCTCTGCGTGTCAAACCCAAACAACCCACCTTTAGACAAAAATACATTATCGTCATATAACGTCTGAAAACAATACGGAGAAATCGCCCCCTCGCCCGCCAAGCCCTGTTCGGTCAAGAATACAGACTTATTATCCTCGCCCAACTGCGCCGACCGTAAAAACACCGTTGCATCTTGATCGTTAGTTTCTTTAACTATCAAAAGTTCGCTGTATTGCTTCAAATACCCCACAATTGCACTCGTTTCCGATCCGATTATAGAATATTGATTGTCGGGGAAATAATCTGCCCGACCGCTCCACGATACCCAATCATAATTACGCAAACTTTCATTGCCCGAAACAAATATCCTCGTGTCATTCCCAAGACCGTAAAACGTGCGTATCTTACAATTGTTGATACGCTCCGCATAATCAGATACCACCTTTTGAAACGTTATGCGCACATTGTCTTCGCCAACAACAGGAGTTTTGCCGGGGGCGCTTACAAACGTTACTTTGCCGTTCGCCGTGTCTACCGTATACCCGGTGATAACTCCCCACACACCCGAAGAGTTTCGCTTTTCGCATTTCACAACACTTGTTATTGCAACCGTGTCAAGCTGAAACACCGTTGCACTTGCGTCCGACTCTTCCACCAAATACGAATTTATTCTGTTGCTCTGCAACAGGTTCACCGGCTCAAAATCTGTGCCACCGCCTGTCGGCTTCATAGATATTGCGGTTGTGGGTACATATGCGTTTTGCGTTACCGGCACGGCAGTAGACGAAGTACCGTCCCAACACAAATACGTTTTTCCATCTAAGAAATACACATTGCCGCCATATACAAAACTCACACTCCTTGCATTCGCCATATTCGAATATATTAATTTGTCGCCGTCATACAACCTATTTCCCGAATGCACAAGCATTTTTTTTGTTCCGTCTTTCGTCACAAACACATGTAAGCCGTTTATCCTATCACCGTAGTTCTTTATGGTCGTATACCCAACACGTTTCTTTGGAAATCCGTCTAAGTCCGCTATCATGTTCGGCGCATTCGGGCTTCTTTGGTCTGCCACATCGGTCATGGCACTTGTCAAATCTACCCCGGCAAACCTCTCATACGTCCGCTTATATGTCTTTTGCTCGGGTGGCGTACTCCCTCTAAACATCTGCTTTCACCTCACCTCATTGTTAAAAACCATTCTCGGACTCTGTCCAAACCTAATACATTTTTTGCTGTAACTTTAACTTTGCAAATTATCACCTTTTGTTTTTTTTAATAATCGTATTTCTAAATAGGGTGATAACCCACTCACTATATCTTTTCATCTAACATATTAATATTTATAAGAAATGCGAACAGCATTTCTTCGGGTCAAGGGAATTTCATTCCCTTGTGGGTTGTAGGGCAACGCCCTACGTCAAAATATGCCTTGCTACCAACTTTGTTCGGGTTTCTTTTCCCATTGCAAACTTCTAATACCCTTCCAAATCCGTATATCCAACCATGTTCGAATAATCTATCTCTTCATACTTAGCACTCAACACCTGCGTCCGCTCAAACTCATACTTGTCTTTGTAGGCAGCACCTATGCCCCTATCATCATCGGTGTAAATATACCCGGCACAACCCATAGGCAGAATATACCTCGTGAATTCATGCTCCATGTCAACAACCGAATTCATGTCGATAACAAGCGGTGGTTCGGCCTGCTCTTCCTTACCCCTCGTTATACGTATTGCATTGTTTGTTTTGAAGTTCTCGGCAATCAACCAATTAACCGTCCGTATAAACAACGGTTCATA
>CAYJNC010000287.1:0-2900 GCA_964371185.1 uncultured Christensenellaceae bacterium | reverse complement strand
ATAATTACGAATGTCATACCGATTGCAACAACACCGTTAATAGATGTTTGTTTCAAAAGGTTAGTCATGTTGTTTACCGTGAAGAATTTATCTGTTGCAAGAGCCAAAACCACAAACATTGCAATCAAGATAAGAAGAATAGTCATCTCACCCGGCAACCCACGCTTTTTTATTTTATTTGGATTCATTGTTGCTTCTTTTTTCATAATCAATATACTCCTTTACTGTTACACCATGCCGGATGCAAGGCGCAGAATCCTCTCTTCGTCTAACATACCGTCTACTAAGAATTCTTCTTTGTCAATTATTGCCATCTGCTTGCCTTCCGAGAAAACGGTAAGCTTGTCTGCAAGGCCCATAACTTCGGGTAAGTAGGAAGAAATAAGTACTATAGCTTTCCCCTGTGCGAGCAGCTCTTCGAATAATCTGTATATTTCGACTTTTGCGCCAACGTCTACGCCAACCGTGCATTCGTCGAAAATAAACACATCACTGTCTGCACATATCCACTTCGCAATAACAACTTTTTGTTGATTACCACCCGACAAATTTTTAACTTTTTGTTTGATAGACGGTGTTTTTATGCGAATCTGGTCTTTATAATATTCTGCGGCTTCTCTTTCTTTTTTAACATTTATAATGCCACCTTTAGAAATTTTTGAGTAAGACGCAAGGTTAGTATTAATTTCAATTGTAAGACCCAAAGAAAGCCCTTGAAGTTTTCTATCCTCGGGAAGCAACGCAATTCCGTTGTCTATAGCCTGACGAGGATTTTTATTGTGTATTTTTTTGCCGTGCATATACACTTCGCCGCTGTCGTACGGGTCTGCACCGAAGACACCTCTCATTACTTCGGTTCTACCCGAGCCAACCAGCCCGAACATGCCTACAATTTCGCCTTTTCTTACTGTAAGGTCTATATTTTCATATACACCTTTTTTCGTAAGCCCTTTAACCTCAAGAACAGTCTCGCCCGGTTCAAAATGTTTGATAGAATACATGTCCCCTACATCTCTACCTACCATCATTTTAACTAAACCGTCTTTGTCTGTGTCTTTAATGTCGACAGTGTTTACCCATGTTCCGTCTTTAAGTATGGTAACCCTGTCAGCCATGCGGAATATTTCTTCCATACGGTGAGAAATATAAATTATTCCACAACCGTTGTCTCTTAACTTATTTATCAACGTAAATAACAGCTCTACCTCTTCGTTTGCAAGCAACGCTGTAGGTTCGTCAAAAACAATAACCTTTGCCTTTTCGTGTACAATTTTTGCAATTGTAACCATCTCTTGTTGAGCAATAGGCAAATCTTTAATTCTTTTTCTTGGGTCTACATTGATGTTTAACTCTGTCAACGTTTCTTGAGTTACGCTGTTAATTGTTTTCCAATCTACAAAACCGTTTTTCTTAGGCAATTCTCCTAAGAAAAAGTTTTCGGCTACCGATAAATGCGGTGCCAGTGAAATGTCTTGGTATACGGCTCCAAGCCCCATTTTTTTCGCTTGTTGAGGCGTCTTGAAGCTAACACTTTTTCCGTTTACATAAATCTTTCCTTCAGTCGGCTCGTGTACACCCATAAGTGTTTTAATGAGTGTCGACTTTCCTGCACCGTTTTCCCCAACCAGTGCATGAACTTCCCCCGCTCGAACATCAAAGTTTACACCTTTTAACGCATTTACACCCGGAAAAGTTTTTGCTATATTTTCAAGTTTAACCAGTGTATTTTCCATAGGCTTTTCCTTTCATTTAGAATCTGTTGGTTTATCTAATGAGGCGAAGTTTTAGCTTCGCCCCTTTTTTTAGATAAGTCTTATTTACACTCTATGGATTAAGTTTACGAAAGTGCTTTTGTGAACGGATCCAACAAACCTGCGATTTCTTCTTCTTCCATGTTATCTTTTGTTACGATTGTAACTCCTGTGTCTACATATGATTCAAGAGTTTCGCCTGCGATTGCAGCCAAAGCATCTTCAACACCGTAGTAACCCATGCCGTACGGATCTTGAACTACCAATGCGTCAACAGCACCTGTGCCAAGGCCTTTGATTTCTTCCGGATCTGAGTCAAATGCTACTAATACAAGATCGTCGATCATGTCAGCTTCTGTGATAGCACGAGCCGCACCCGAACCAACTGTGTTGTTGTCAGCGAAGAAGCCGAGCAAGTCGTCGTTTGCTGCGATCATGTCTGATGCTGCGTCCATAGCTTTTGTCATGTCTGCGTCAGCATATACTGTTTCAAGCAATGTGATGTCAGGAGCAATTTCAGCCATTCTTTCGATGAATCCTGTGTCTCTGTCTGTCAAAACTTGTACGCCTGCCATGTTAGAAAGCACGCCTACAGTACCTGATAATTCTTTGCCTGCTTCTTCTAACATTGCTACTAATGTGTCAGCTGCTGCTGCGCCACCGGCGATGTTATCTGTTGCAAGAAGTGTAGAAACTGCATCTGTGTTTACTCTGTTATCAACTGTAATAACCGGGATACCTTTAGAAACAGCATCTTCGATTGCAGGAACAGTAGCGTCTGAGCTTGTTGAAGCTATAACGATAGCATCGGGTTCGCTCGAGATGATTTGTTCTAAAATAGAAACTTGTTGGTCGATATCGCTTTCGTTAGCCGGGCCGTAAGTTGTTACTGTAGCTTTGTCCGGATTTTCGATAGCGTAGTTTTCAGCACCAACTAAAACATATTGCCAGAAGTCTGAATCTGTAGCTTTGATAAGAACAGCTATTTCAGCCGGTTCTCCGCTAGCTGCTTCTTCAGCCGGAGCTGCTTCTTCAGCCGGAGCCGCTTCTTCTTCAGCCGGCGCTGCTTCTTCTGCTGCCGGAGCTGCTTCAGCCGCCGGCGCCGCGTCTTCTGCTGCCGGGGCGCCACCGGTTATTACAAGTGCTACG
>CAYJNC010000286.1:0-2911 GCA_964371185.1 uncultured Christensenellaceae bacterium | reverse complement strand
AAACACGGCCTTTATCGTCTACTGTGTGTTCATACGTTCCGATCAACATTAAGCTTGCACCTCCTCGTTACTTATTTGTAGTTCTTTATGCCACAAGTGGACAAAAACCTTGCTAAAGCTTTTCGATTGCTCTAACATTCCATTTTTGTCCTGTCGGTGTATATGGTTATGCTTTTTGCCAAAGAACAACTATTGCCCTTTCGCATCGTCGGGTTTGTTTCTCCCTTTTTCGACCTTAGGATTGTGCCCCTTTTTCGGTCCACGGAATATTCACTACTTTTCGGCCCACGGAACATTCACCATTTCGGCCCACGGAACATTCACCATTTCGGCCCACGGAACATTCACCATTTTGCACCACTTTTAACCACTTTTCACCACTTTCTTTGATTTTAACAAAGATTTTTGGGTTTTGCAAGCTAAATAATACAAAAAAGACCACTTTTTTAATAAAATTAAAAGTGGTCTTATAATTTATTTTATGTTGATTAATATATATAAACTAAATAATTTGTTTTAAACAAAAATTCAAATAATCTGCGGATACTAAGTTGTATCTAACGTCGCCTACCATTAAATCAGATAGATTAATCTGCCGTAGGATTTCCCCGTGCAGATGCCCAAACACAACTTCTTTTGCCCCCGACTGCGCTATCATACCGGCAAACTCTGTGTTGGTATAGTATTCATACAGTGGTGGGTAGTGCATTAATACAACAATTTTTTTGTTTGTTTTAATCGCACAATTTAAAGATAATTCTAAGCGAATCTTTTCTCGTTCGTAAATCTTATTATCTTTTTCACAAAAAGAACTGTCGGTGGGAAAAACCCACCCCCTCGTTCCGCAAAAAACATATTCGCCAAACTCTACGCAATTGTTTTGAATAATTTGCGTGTTATCGTCTAATATGGTTTTTATTTTAGTAGGAGAACTCCACCAATAATCATGGTTGCCTCGAATGAGTATTTTTTTTCCGGACAACTCAGAAATTGCGTCTATATCCATCTTAGCATCTTCTAAGTGCATTGCCCAGCTTATGTCACCGGGGATTAAAACAACATCATCTTCATCAACTTTCTTATTCCAGTCCGAAACTATTCGCTCAAAGTGGTTTTTCCAGTGTTCACCGAAAATATCCATTTCTTTTGGATTCGCAAGCGACAGATGAAGATCACCGATGGCAAAAATTTTCATGTTATTCTTCTTCCTCGGCAATAAATTTACTCATATACGATAAAATATCTTCTTTGCCTTTTTTCTCTAACGAGGAAACCGGCACGACCGGAAAATCGGCTACAATTTGAAGCGCCTCGGCTATGTGGTTCTTCATAATTTTCGCCGCATGAAAACGTTTAGATTTGGCAATTTTATCTGCCTTTGTCGCAACAACAACAAACGGCACATTATAATAAATTGCCCATTCTATCATTTGCAGATCGTCGGCACTTGGTTTATGACGGATGTCGGCCAGCAAAAAAACGGCTTTCAGTTTCTTTGTTGTATCGAAATATTCTTCTACCATTCCACCCCAAGACTTACGCTCGTCATGAGAAACCCTTGCATAACCATATCCGGGCAAGTCAACCAAACAAAACGACTCGTTAATAATGAAGAAATTAATAAGCCTCGTTTTCCCCGGTTGCTTGCTGACATAAGCCAGTTTAGAATTGTTCGCCAAATAATTTATTAACGAAGACTTGCCGGCGTTAGATTTTCCCGCAAAAATAACCTCTTGGTATTTGTCACCGGGGTAATCCTTCGCCGCCTTCATACTCGTATAAAAAACCGCTTTTTTTATCTCTAATTTTTTTGTCATTCACTCTCTACCACGTCTTTCAGTGTAACCGCCAACACTTCGTCTGCATTTTCAACGAACACGAACTTCATTTGTTTACGTACCGATTCGGGAACTTCTTCCGCATCGTTTTTATTGTCTTTAGGAAGCAACACTGTGTGTATGTCCGCACGCAATGCTCCTAAAACTTTTTCCCGTACTCCGCCAATTTTGAGCACTCTGCCCGTAAGCGTTATTTCTCCGGTCATGGCAATATCCGCCCTAACCGGCCGCCCTGTAAGCGCAGACGCAATTGAAGTAACCATAGTTACACCCGCAGAAGGGCCGTCTTTCGGGATTGCTCCTTCGGGCACATGCACATGCAGGTCGGTTGTTTCGTTAATGTCTGTTGGAATTGTTAATTTTTCCGCCATGCCTCTGACAACCGAAATGGCCGCCTTAACAGATTCTTTCATGACATCACCTAACTGCCCGGTGACTTCAAGCTTACCCGTTCCCGGCATTAAAAGAACTTCGACCGGCAATGTTTGTCCTCCAACCGCAGTCCAGGCTAAACCGGTTGCAACGCCTATTGTGTCTTCTTTCATTACCTTGCTTTCGGTGCGTTTTGGCAACCCCAAAAATCCCTGCAAATTCTTTTTTGTGACAGAAACTTTTTCGTCTTTGTGTTCAATTATTTTCGCAGCCGCTTTTCTCATTATTGTGGCAATTTCACGCTCTAAAGTTCTTACACCGCTTTCCTGAGTATACAGATGAATAATGTCCATTATTACCGCATCCGAAATTTTAATCATACCCGGTTTTAAACCGTGCGCCTCTTCTTGCTTTCTTATGAGATGACGTTTTGCTATCTGTAATTTTTCTATGTCCGTATAGCTGTCTAAATTAATGATTTCCATACGATCGTATAACGGTGCGGGTATCATGCCCACATCGTTTGCCGTTGTAATAAACAAAACATTAGACAAATCGAAATCCACATCAAGATAATGATCTCTGAATGTGTTGTTGATTTCAGGGTCTAACACTTCTAACATTGCCGATGCCGGATCTCCCCTAAAATCATGTGCCATTTTGTCTATTTCGTCTAACAAGAACACCGGGTTCATGCTTCC
>CAYJNC010000285.1:0-2911 GCA_964371185.1 uncultured Christensenellaceae bacterium | reverse complement strand
ATAGGTTGAGTTGGTCGGGAGAAGAACGTACGGCCGTTTTAAATATGATTGAAAATGCGTCTGTAAAGGGTTCGATAATAAATGGTGACAAGGAGGTATAATATGGTTGAAAATTATGATGTTGCAAAAATGGTGGAAATAGCGCGTATGCACTATGTAGACGGGCAAAAACAAGAGACTATCGGAAAAGAGTTTGGTGTTTCAAGGTCGACGGTGTCGCTTATGTTGGCGGAGGCTAAAAGACTTGGAATTGTGCAAATCAATATCCATGATCCTAATTTAAATAATGAAGAAGTTGCGGGAAAAATAGAAAAGCTTTTTGGGGTAAACAAATGTATTGTTGTGCCGACAGGGGTTAGGGAAGAAAAGGCGTTGCTTAAAATTGTTGCGTCGCAGGCGGCCTCTTATGTCAAAGGTATTATGCGTAGCCATTCGAGCATAGGTGTTTTTCATGGGTTGTCTTGTAGTGAATTTATGAGGACTTTTCCAAAAGATGCGAATGTTTGTGATGTAGATGTTGTGCCTTTGATTGGCGGGCTTTCCGGTAGCATGGAAAAACACAACATGCAAGAAAGCATCTCTTCTTTTGCAGAAAAAGTGCAAGGCCATGCCGTTCCGATATTTGCGCCCGGTATGGTAGAATCTTTGCAAGACAAACAGCACATATTGTCATCTATGTATATGAATGCAATATTAGAAAAATGGAAAAATTTAGATTGTGCGGTATTGGGGATTGGTGGGCCTCCCGAGTTTTATTCGGAAATTCCTCAGGTTGTGACACTTGATTCTCTGATAGACAAAGTAAACAAGATTCCCGACAGGGCAATAGGCAACATTGCCGGACAATATTTTAATATAAAAGGTGAAATACTTGATTCCGATTACAATAAAAAACTTATTGCGATAGGAGAAGAAGATTTGCGTAATGCTAATAATATTGTCGGGATTGCCTGCTGTGAATATAAAGTGTTGTCTTCGATAGCCATACTGATTTCGGGTATGCTTACTTGTTTTGTGACAGACGAAAGGAATGCGAATATGATATTGCATCTGATGGAAGACAAACGTATTACGGCGTTAGGTGACATGTTTTAAACAAACATCATAATGAAATTACAAAAAAACGGCAAATGTTTGTCGTTTTTTTTGCTGTTTTTCTGTCTGCTAAAATCAAATGAAACGTGGGGGGTGACGTTGGTGACAAATCGGAAAACCGGTAAAAACAATTTCCATAACATTTATTATTGTTCGGATAATATCCATAAAAAACAATGAATAATAATTGAAATTTAAAAACGCAAGTAAAGATTACGGAAATATTTCTGCGCGCAAACAAATTATAAAAATGGCTATTTAATGCTAAAAATACAGGCGATAAAGTTGGAACGGAAAAATAAAAAATAAAATACGAAAAAAGTTATTGCAAATTCTAAAATTATGTTATAGAATATTCTTAACAAAAGAACTATCGATTAAAGTTTTATCTGCTAATACATAGTTTGGTGTATTGGAAAAAATTTTTAAAATTTAAATATATGTTTGCTAAGCCGTGTGAACATGGATTTGGGCGTTTGAGGGCTTTAAGTTTTAAAGTTTAAGATGTGCAAATACAAAAAGCATGGTGTAGCCTAAAAAAACAACAATATGGAGGAAAAAAATGAAAAAAGTATTAATTATCGCTCTTGCTATTCTAATGATGGCAACAATGTTTGTGGCTTGCTCTCCGGCGGCGGAAGAAGCGGCACCGGCGGCGGAAGAAGCGGCACCGGCGGCAGAAGAAGCGGCACCGGCGGAAGAAGCGGCGGCGGCGGAAGAAGGCGCACAAGCGGCAGAAGCATCGGGAGAAATTCCCGAAGGTTTGGAAATCGCTTACTATGTTTCGACATTGGCAAGCCCATATCATCAAGCAGATGGTGGTTGGGGCGCACAATATGCGCAAGAAGCATATGGTGCAAATGTTACAATAATGGATGGTCAAGCGGACAACCAAGTAATGGCTGAAAATGCAGAGCTGACATTGGCGGGCGGTTATGACATGGCTTCATGGTTTGTTTGGGAAGGTGATACCATTGTTCAAACAGTTCAAGATTGTATAGATGGTGGAATGGTTTCTAACACTTTCTATCAAGGTGTTGGCGACATACAAATGCCTTTCATCTACACTGTTGAAAGCGAAGCCGCTTTTGAAATGGGTGCAAATGCAGCCACAAAATGGAAAGAATTATATCCGGATCAACCCATCAATTATGCGATTATCGGTTTCTTAGAAAACCCGACAGTTCAAAAAGAACGTACAGACCCATTTATAGCAGGTGTTTTAAGTGTTGATCCCGAAGCTAACGAAGCGGCAATGCTTGATGCGTCGGCAGGTACAGATGCGGCTTACTCGGCTACTCAAGATTTATTGCAATCTAACCCCGATGTAAATATCATTTACACACAAGCGGCAGACATCACAATCGGTGTTATGGCGGCCATGGAAGAAGGCGGCAGAGGCAAAGCGGAAGACGGAGTGCCGTTAACAGAAATTATCTGCGGTACAGATGCTCCCGAACAAGAAATTAAATGGGTATATGACCCAACAAGTTCATTTAAACTTACAATGTCTATGACACCCAAAGATATCGCAATGGCAAGAATAGATACTTTAATGCAAATATACACGGGTGAATTGGCGCAAGATGAATATGTAGAAATTTACACTTACGACAAACTTATAGATTATTGGACTGTTCCGGCAGAAGAAGCACTTGAGTTCTTCAACGAACAATATATGGGCAACTTAACCTTAGCAGACCTTGGAATGTAAGAAAAAAACTGTTAAGACAGAACAATGACACTAAAAACGATACGGGGGATTAGTGGTGATAATCAGCGATTTTCGCTCATAGCACTCCGAAACGATGCCAAA
>CAYJNC010000284.1:0-2928 GCA_964371185.1 uncultured Christensenellaceae bacterium | reverse complement strand
ATAGCCATGCAAAAAGATTTGGTTGCGCATTATATTCAAGAGGCGAAAGACTATATGCAAACCGAAGAGGAGATATAAAAAGACTTATAGGGTAGGGAGATTAATTTTTTAAGGGAGTATATTGATATGGTATTAGATTGGGGCGTTGTGGGCGCATTTATAGGGTATTTTGTATTTGTGCTTTTGATCGGGTTGTATTTTTACAAGCGATCTTCAAACATTTCCGACTACATGTTGGGCGGTAGGGGGCTTAACCCTGCGGTTGCGGCTTTGTCGGCACAGGCTTCCGACATGAGCGGTTGGCTGCTGATGGGCTTGCCGGGTGCGATTTATTTATCGGGAATGAGCGAAGTTTGGATAGGCGTGGGCCTTGCAGTAGGTGCATATTGCAGCTGGTTGATTGTGGCGGAGAGATTACGCAGATATTCTTATTTTGCGGGTAATTCCATTACAGTACCGCAATTTTTTGAAAACAGGTTCCGAGACGAAAAAGGCTTGTTAAGATTTATCAGCTCGGCTGTAATTTTGGTTTTCTTCACATTTTATGTGGTTTCGGGGTTTGTGGCCGGAGGAAATGTTTTTCAGGCGGTTTTCCCCGGCATAGACTATTTGACAGGTATGCTTATTTGTGCGGTTGTAATAATAGTATACACATTCTTAGGTGGTTTTAAGGCCGTGTGTTGGACAGATTTTTTCCAGGGTATGCTTATGTTGGTGGCGATTTTCTTGGTGCCGATGGCTGCGATGGGGCAGCTTGGCGGACCCGCCGAGGCGATGGAAATTGCAAACAATTTCGCCCCCGGTTTTCTCGATCCGACAACTTCTTTAGACGGAACACCTATTTCTCCGATTGCTATTATTTCTAACCTTGCTTGGGGCTTAGGATATTTAGGAATGCCTCATATTATAATACGTTATATGGCAATAAAAGAACCGAGAAAGATTAAAGTATCGAGAAGGATAGCAACAGGGTGGATAATTTTTGCGCTTGCCGGTGCTATCTTAGTAGGTATTTCCGCTCGTGCATATTTAGGTGACATGTTCACAGACGCCGCCGGAGCACAAACGGTGTTCTTGGTTATGGCGGGTGATTTATTCGTACCTGTCATAGCGGGCATAATGCTTTCGGCTATTTTGGCAGCTGTTATGAGTACGGCCGATTCTCAATTGTTGGTTGCGTCGTCGGCTATTACGGCAGATATTTACGGAAAAGTAGCTAAGAATAAGCCTTCGGAAAAGAAACTTATGTGGATAGGCAGGGTTGGCGTTATTGTAATTGCGCTTATTGCCGCATTCTTGGCAAGAGACCCGGAAACTTCTATCATGTCGGTGGTTTCGTTTGCATGGGCTGGGTTTGGATCTGCATTCGGGCCGGTTATCGTGTTGGCGCTTTTCTGGAAACGCACAACAAAATATGGTGCGCTCTTTGGTATGGCAACGGGTTTTGTGGTTTCGATTCTGTGGAACCAACTGTTTGCGGCTTCTACCGGATTGTATGAACTTGTGCCCGGCTTCTTGCTCGGCTTGATTGTTTGTATAATTGTAAGCTTGATAGACAAACAACCTTCAAAAGAAATACAAGACGAGTTTGAAAAAGTTCGTGCAGATAAAAGCTGATTTTATTTAACTTCACAAAAAAGTCCGCCGGGTGTTTGCCCGTCGGACTTTATTTGAATAAAATTGTAGCGGCCTGAGTGTGATTCTAATTAATAAATAGGCGCACCTATCAAAAATTGAGAGTAGGAGGTTTAGTTTGTGTTGCAAACCTCTTTTCTTATTGCCAATATCATAGACGGAGAGACCGAAAGTTCGTCTATTCCATATGAAACAAATTCTTTTGTCAGCTCTACATCTGCCGCCATTTCGCCACAAATTCCAACCCAAATGCCGGCTTTGTGCGCAGCCTCCGCAGTCATTTTTATCATCTTTAGCAGGGCGGGGTGCTTGCTGTCGTAGAATTTATCTAACTTGGGGTTTTGCCTGTCTATAGCCAAAGTGTACTGAGCCAAATCGTTTGTACCTATGCTGAAAAAATCTACCTCTTTTGCCAAATCGTCTGCTATCATGACGGCAGAAGGGGTTTCTATCATGATGCCAAACTCAGGATCTTTGAACGGAATGTTTTCTGCTGTAAGCTCTGCTTTGACCTCGCTTAATATTTGTTTAGCTTCTAATAGCTCCCAAGAAGAAGATATCATGGGTATCATTATAGAAATATTTCCATAGTGTGATGCCCTCAAAAGTGCCCGTAACTGTGTCTTGAATATCTTTTTGATTGTCAGGCAAATTCTTATGGCACGATAACCGAGCGCAGGGTTTTCTTCTTGTTGCAGATTAAAATAGTCTATCTGCTTGTCGGCACCCACGTCGAGAGTTCGTATAATCAGCTTCTTTTCGCCCATAAGTTCGGCCGCCTCGCGGTATACTTTGAATTGTTCGTCTTCGTCGGGGAAGTCGGAGTGTTCTAAGTATATAAATTCGCTTCTAAACAATCCCACGCCTTCCGTATCGTTTTTTATTGCGGCTTTAATGTCTTCTATTCCACCTACGTTTGCATATAAATTAATATTTCTACCCGACTTGGTTTGAGTTTGCTTGCCGCGGTATCTCTCTAAGACCAACCTTTTTTTGTCATATTCTTCCATAAGTTTTTTTGCATTGTAAATAACGCTATTGTCCGGGTCGACTATAAATTCGTTTTTTTGAACTATGCCCATTTTACCGTCAAGATCATATCCGACATGGGAATCGACTAAGGCCGGTATGGCGAGGGTTCTTGCAAGTATGGAAGTATGAGAGTTAATAGAGCCTCCGCGTGTAACGAATGCGATGACCATAGATTTATCCATCTGCACGGTTTCACTTGGGGTTAAGTCGTCTGCAACAATTATTGAAGGCTCGGAAAGCTTCGTCGAGCTGTTTGCCCGA
>CAYJNC010000283.1:0-2933 GCA_964371185.1 uncultured Christensenellaceae bacterium | reverse complement strand
GGGTTGGGTTGGTTTCGGGAGTTTCGCCGGCATTAAAAGCAATGAAGATGAGTGTACTGGAGGCTATAAGAGGGAAAAATTAGGGTGGTTTGGGTAATGAGGTGAGAAGGTGCGAAAATAGACAACATTTCTGTTCGTAAATTAGTGTATTAAGCATTTCGATAAGATAGATAAGAAAAAATATAACATGTTGCTTGGGAGGATTAGTAGATGAAAATTAAAATTTTAACGGTGTTGGTGGTTGTTATGGGGTTATTGATTGTGTCTTGCGCTAAAGATGTGCAACAAGAAATTACATCTGTTGATGTTGCGCCAAAAGAAGAGATAGAAGAAGTTATGGAACAAGAAGAACCGACCGAACTACCAATTGAAGAACCAACCGAAGAACCGATACAAAGAAACAATGTTATTTCAAGTGAAGAATTGGTGTTTGAGATAGCGTTATCGGACGACAACTGGAAAGAGGTTGAGCAGACAGACGAATATATGTTGATAACAAACAGTGCACTTGATGCCGAAAAAAACAACATTGTGGTAGAGTCTTTTGTGCTGACCGAAGAATTTAAGGCGAGTATGTCGGTTATGGATCTTGCTACTTATGTAAGTGATAGGTGGATAGAGGAAATGGAAGAAATGCGTAACTATGAAATGAAAGAATTGGGGTATAGCCCATATGTTATTATTGGGAATGTTGGCGAAGGGATATTTCATAATTATTTATATGATATAGACGGTGAGAAGGTAAATAAAAACTATTTGCTTGCGGCAACCGAAGACAGAGGCTATTTTATTGAAATTACGGCGGAAGAAGTTAACACGCAGACGATAGAACAAGCACGTGATGATATTATTGCTTCTTTTGAAGTGAAATAGCGGAGTAAAAATAGGAGTTGTTAGATATGGAAGAAAAGATGGATAAGAAAAAATCTAATATGTTGCTTGGGGGAGGATTAGTAGATGAAAAATAAAATTTTAACGGTGTTGGTGGTTGTTATGGGTTTGTTGATTGTGTCTTGCGCTAAAGATGTGCAACAAGAAATTACATCTGTTGATGTTGCGCCAAAAGAAGAGATAGAAGAAGTTATGGAACAAGAAGAACCGACCGAACTACCAATTGAAGAACCAACCGAAGAACCGATACAAAGAAACAATGTTATTTCAAGTGAAGAATTGGTGTTTGAGATAGCGTTATCGGACGACAACTGGAAAGAGGTTGAGCAGACAGACGAATATATGTTGATAACAAACAGTGCACTTGATGCCGAAAAAAACAACATTGTGGTAGAGTCTTTTGTGCTGACCGAAGAATTTAAGGCGAGTATGTCGGTTATGGATCTTGCTACTTATGTAAGTGATAGGTGGATAGAGGAAATGGAAGAAATGCGTAACTATGAAATGAAAGAATTGGGGTATAGCCCATATGTTATTATTGGGAATGTTGGCGAAGGGATATTTCATAATTATTTATATGATATAGACGGTGAGAAGGTAAATAAAAACTATTTGCTTGCGGCAACCGAAGACAGAGGCTATTTTATTGAAATTACGGCGGAAGAAGTAAACACGCAGACGATAGAACAAGCACGTGATGATATTATTGCTTCTTTTGAAGTGAAATAGCGGAGTAAAATTAGGAGTTGTGGCATATGGAAGAAAAGATGGATAAGAAAAAGTCTAACAAAGGAAGAACAGAAAGATGTAATAAGTAGAAAACACATATAAATTCTATTATTGATAAAAAAGTGAAAAAAATTATTAGTAGATATAAAGCGCAGTGATTAAATAAAAATAGTAATCTCTAAAACTATATTCGGAGGCATAATCGAAATGATGCTAACAAAAGATTATCAGAAATTAAGCAGATCAATATAGCTATTATGCCTCGATATGTGAAGAAAAATATAAATTAAATAATAGAAAAAATAAAAATACTCGAAGGAGATATATTAATTCTCTAACGGGTATTTTTTTGTGCTTTAGAAAAACAGTACGTATTCGAGCACCGCCTGCCGTCCTTTTGAATTGAGCAAACAACAATTTGAAAGGATGGTTAAAAAATGAAAAAAATAAATGTAAGAAAAGAATATAAGGATTTTAGTAGTGATAAAAGTGTAGAAGTTGAAAACAAGGTGTTCGAATCAATAAAGAACAGTAAAAATGAAGTGCGAGCACAAAATGAAAAGATAACGTATCACAAATCATATTATTCACTTAATTTAGATGATGGAATAGAGTTTAGAGCGTTATTTCAAGGGGAATCTCCGGAAGAAATATATGAAAAGAAACTTGCAAACAAACAATTGTACAAGGCTATTTTAAAGCTATCTAAGAAACAAGCAAGGCGAATCTATGCGTATTACTTTTTAGACATGAGTAAAGCCCAAATAGCAAGGTTAGAGGGTGTATCAAAAGCATCGGTAGGTGAGTCTATTGAACGAGGATTAGCTAATATTGAAAAAATTTTATTAAATTTTAAAAAATAGCCCTTACTTTTGGCCGTTTTTTCTGTTGGTATATGAGGGGAAGTTTTTCGCCTCGTAGAAACTGCCGGAAAAACGGCAGTGGGTGCGGAGTGATTTGCGGTTAAAAGAAGGAAAATATCCTTGAAAGCTATTACCCAAAATTGCTCCACAAGCACCCAAGTGTACATTGAAAAGTTAATATATGTTAGTCAAATACGTTTATTATGTTATACATTATAGTATTTACAAAAACGCAGGCACAAAAACAAAAATTATCTACAAAGTTACAAATGCGAAATTGCGTGTCGAGGCTTCTCGACCGGAGCGAAGAGCAATGATTTATATACGCCGAGACCCAAAAAGGATAGCGAAAAATATGTAAATTAGCCTATGTGGAAAGTAGGTGTGCCATGAAACGCCCATAGATAATGATACTTCCGTCCAGCCACAGCCCTGTAAAAAGGAGCAAGC
>CAYJNC010000282.1:0-2943 GCA_964371185.1 uncultured Christensenellaceae bacterium | reverse complement strand
CCTTATTATCCCACAGCCACGGCACAAAGTTGTCCGAAAATTGTAATTAAAATGTGATTATTACTTCTGTGCCCTCGCCGATTTCACTTTTTATTTCAAGATCCCAACCATGCGCCCGCACAATCGAGTTTACGATAGAAAGCCCCAAGCCCAAACCACCGTTCTTCTTGCTCCTCGATTCATCTGCCGTGTAAAACGGTTGCGTGAGTTTATCTATCTTTCCGTGTTCTATTCCGCATCCGTCGTCAACAACGCAAATTTTATTATCTTTTGCGGTTATCGTCACGGTTTTTGCGCCTGCTTTTGTCGAGTTGCTAACCAAATTTATGAGCGCACTCCTGATTAAGCTACTGTCCATGTTAAGAGTTTTTATACTGCAATGTATTTCCAAATTAATATCACTCTGCACATTATCCCTCACTTCTTCCATTAACCTCACTACACTACATTCACTTTTTTCTATCGGTTTTTGCAATAAAATCAAAGAAGTAAGTTTTGATGATAAATCTTCCATCCACACGCATTGCCGATAAATACCTTCAAGTGTGCGTGCCCTGTCTTCGGGAGATATATCTCGTACAAGCAAGGTCTGCGCCCGTGCCATAATTGATGTTACGGGTGTTTTAAGTTCATGCGTAAATCCGTTGATGAAATCTTGTTTCCTGCGTGCATTTTCATTAAGTTCATCTATCTTATTTAATACAGACTGCGCCATAATATTAAAACTATGTGCCAGACCGGCAATCTCGTCTTTGCCCTTAATGTCTATCCTCGTGTCATATTTACCCCGGGAAACAGCCTCTGCACCCGTCTCGAGTTTTTTGATGGGCGCAACCGCACGGCGTGTGAAAAGGTACACGAATAACCCCGTCACTAGCACGACACACAAACCGGTAATTAGGCAAACTATTGTAAGTTGGTTCACCTCTTGCATTCGGTCTGTCGTGTTTCTGACAAGATAAATTGAATATTCGTTTGCATTAACAATAATACTTTCCCTTGTCACAAAATAATACTCTGCGCCAACGGAAAAATTTGCGCATAAAGTGTACGAGTTTTCATATTGCTCGCCATAGGTTTCAAGGGCGACAACCGGGTCAATTCCCGTGTCGTTAGTTATAATTTCGTTTCCCAAATACACTGCATATTCAGGCGAAAGGCTATCTGCCAAATAGTTTAAATATGTAGATTCAGACGTGCTTTTTATGTCCGCCTCACGAATGACGGTCGAAACGTCCCGTGCAATATCTTCTGTCCCCATAAGGACAATCGAATTTATTACGCTCCCACGTGTGAACGTAATAATAATTAAAGTGGTTATACATACGGCGGCGACAACTCCGAGTGTCGCAATTAGCATGAGCTTTGTTCGCAATTTCATGTTACTAACCTATAGCCGATTTTTGGAACAGAGGCAATTTCAAGCGCCAATTTTTTTCGCAGGCTCGAGACATGTGTGTCCACCGTGCGGGTACCGCCCATGTATTCGTACCCCCAAATTTCGTCTAACAAACGTTCCCTGCTTACGGCACAATTTCTGTGTTTGACAAGCGCAACAAGCAAGTCGAACTCTATGGGTTGTAGCGAAACTTCCCTTCCTTCTAGGCTCACACTTCGGTTTACGGTGTCTATTTCTACATTGTTAAATGCAATAATCTTTTCTTCTTTGCCAAAACGTGCAACAATTTTTTCTATACGAGTAAGAAGTTCAAGCACCTCGAACGGCTTTACCATATAATCCTCACCAAGATTAAGCCCCGAAACCTTAGACACAATATCCGCTTTTGCGGTGAGAAAAAGTACGGGAATCTTATTGTTTATAACATGTTTTGCCAATTCAAACCCGTCCATACCGGGAAGCATTACATCTAAAATTGCAATGTCAAATGCGTTGTCTTCTTCAAGAAAAACCCTCGCTTCCTCTCCGTCTGCAATCGCAACATAATCGTACCCCGAATATTTAAGATTCAAACAAATAATATCGCTTATATCGCTGTCATCTTCAACAATCAACACTCTGCTTTTCATAATCCGCTCCGTTTTTGTAGTTACTTTTATTGTAACATATTGAACGGTTATTGTTATTAACCGAATGTAAATAATATGTCAGGGAGTTGTAATTATTGGTGTAATGAAGGGTACAGAGTTTTTTTACACTCTCACTGACCACAAGTAACATCTCGTTTCAGCAGAATATGCACACAGACTTCTACTCACTCACCTCACGCTCAACTTGTTAAAAGGTTCGCAAAAAATATTTTTCCGTAAGAAGTCTCGCTCCATCTCACTAAAACTTTGTAAACGCAGTTTTTTTACGTTCGCCGGTCGCTATCAACTTCTTACGGTTATTGGTGCTTCACACCTTTTCTCCGCATTTAAAAACATTATCCACAACAATCCTTCGTCATTTGTATTCCGCATTTCTTTATCTTTTGCATTTCAACAAAGTTTATCTCTATACAATCACTAAGCTCTTCTCCACTCTCTAAATCTTTTATCCGTCCTCTGTGCATCCATTTCTCATCATCAAATATGTTGTAATCGAGTATGTTCAATGCTATCGCCCTACCCAATGTGTCATACTGTCCGCTTTCCTTTAACTGAGATGTATACAATTTCGATACATAATATATACTTCTCTTCATTATATTCCCATAAGACGACAGCTGTATTTCTATATCAACATGTTCATTATTCGTCGTCCTTACTCTAACATCTAATCTACTTTGCTTATCTCCTATATAATCGCCCGTCATCTCGGTGTTAGAATATTCTATGTCTTGTACACTTGGGATATCTAAATTCAACATTGTGTTTAAAAACGACCTCAACAATTCTTTATTGCCTTCGCTTCCAAATAATGCTTTGAAAACTAAGTCCAACTTCGGACTAAATAGTTCTTTCCCTTTATACATTATCTTTTTTATCATATTCTTCACCTCT
>CAYJNC010000281.1:0-2947 GCA_964371185.1 uncultured Christensenellaceae bacterium | reverse complement strand
TATTATATCAGAAAAAATTCTTCTTTTCAATCATTGTTTCTTACGCAAACACGGTAACATGCGGAAAAAATATGTCTGATAGCAACATCATTATCAAACCTGCTATCGCATTACCGATAATAATTATGGGAATAGCCTTTTTCGGGCTGAGCGAAAGCATACTTGCAAGCAAAGATCCCGTCCAAACCCCCGTTCCCGGAAGTGGTATGGCAACAAATAAAAATACCGCAAAATACCCGTATTTGTCTATCTTACTCTTATGCTTGTCTACCTTTTTAAGTATCCAATTTGCAACTTTATTGAATAGCGAAACCTTGCTTTTTGACATCCAAATAATTATTCTTTCAATAAATATAATAATAAATATTACCGGAATACTCGAACCAAGCAGAGCTAAAAAATATGCTTCCCACGCAGGAATCCCAAGCCCAATACCCATCGGTATCGCACCCTTTAACTCCCAAATAGGTAACATAGACGTTAAAAACACCATCAAACTGCTTATAGCCATTTATATATAAACCTTTCTTCTTCCTTTTTAAGCCACCCACCACATAACAATATATGGCAATTTAAAAAGCTTTTTCTTCATTATCCTGACGGTTTTTTATTATAACAAACTACTCAAAGTTTGACAAGTTAAAAAACATTATCGTTTAATCATTTAAAGAAACATTGCCATAAACCGGCATGAATTGCTTTATTTTTTCTCTTCGTCGTCTACATGGCCATGTGCGTGTTTTTCCACCTCTTCACAACCACCCACCTGCGCAATATGATGTGCAACATCTTTCTTCTTGTGTTGCCAAATTCTTTCGTCTTCGTCCGAATTAAACAATGTCCTAATAGTCTTTAACACCCCGAACACCACTAAGTTATCGCCTTTTTTAATGGGAACATCCGCAAGTCCTTCTGTTAAAATGCCGTCGCTTCTTCTGATAAATATAAGTTGCAGACCGTATTTCGCCTTGAACTCAATTTCTCTTACAGATCTTCCTTCGACTTCTTCCGGTGGGTCGTTTAACACAACAGAAGCAATTACGTTGTTGTCAAACGTGTCCATAACAAGAATTGTGTTGGCGTGTCTGCCATATATCCACCTTTGCCCCCATGCTTCTATCTTATGATTAAACCACGCATTAAGCTGAGGAGTACGCTTTATCATAACAGACGCCGCAAAAACAAGCCCTGTCAAAATTAAAAGCGGCCACATTTCCGTTTTTTCATAGTTTGGCAAAGAGACCATCAGGTTTACAAACACAGAAACAATGGTTACTCCAAACACATACCCAAACAGCATAATAACACGCGCTATCCTCCTACGTACTACGACGTTGACAATCAGCTCGCTTTCTTTTGTCGAATATCCACTGTTTGTCAAAAGTGAAAGCACCTGAAATTTCGCCTTTTCTTCCGTTAATCCGGTTATACGAAAAAGTATTGTGAACACATCAATTATTAATACATAAAAAATCATAACTATTATAAACAGGCTGATCGATGAAGTTAAACTCATTTTAAAACTCCCCCTCTTTATTATTTATATTTAAACATATTGCCTTATAATCGCCCAGGCATCAACTAATTTATCTAAACTGTAGGCCGCATTCGCCGGGCTTGTCGAAGGCAAACAAATAATGTCGTCGTCAAAAAATTTCTTGTAATACATATACGCCGTTTTACCGTTCGCAAATACTTTTTGAATATTTGCCGCTTTAAAAATCGGCGATAAATCGTTTGGCTTTGCATTTTTTATGCTCGAATCGGAAGAACCTTTTATTTCGCATTGTGACAACACATCAAAAAGTGCAATGCCGTTTTCAATCAGCATTTTTGTTTTCTGCTCTGTCGTTTTCGGCTTCTCGCACTCAAACAGTATGCTCAAAACATCGTAAAAACGGTTGTTTGGATTCCCGTAATAAAAATTAACTTTACGAGAACCCACCGACGGCATACTGCCGAGTATAATTATTTTCGAATAATCGTTGTATATCGGTATAAAACCGTGCGTAACCGTCTGCATAATTTCTTATTTTAATATAGCCTTAATGCGCCTAACACCCGACGAAGAACTTTGTTCTTTTTTTATCTTGAATTCGCCAAGCTCCGAAGTGTTTTTTGCATGAGGCCCACCGCATATTTCTTTAGAGTAGTTCGGCACTGTGTATACCTTAACAGTTTCTCCGTATTTTGATTCAAACACGCCAACCGCACCTTGCTCTTTCGCCTCGTCAACCGACATTTCTTCCATTAAAATGTCGACAGCGGCGGCAATGGCATCATTAACATATTGTTCAACTGCGTTCAACTCGTCTTTTTCAACCTTACGAGGGAAATTAAAATCAAATCGCAAACGCTCTGCCGTGATGTTTGAACCCTTTTGTGAAACATCTTCTCCTAACACCTTACGCAAACCGGCAAGCAATAGATGCGTCGCCGTATGCAACCGTGCCGTTTGTTCTCCCGTGTCTGCAAGTCCGCCCGCAAAACGTTGTTCCGCACCTGCCGCCGAAACTTCCTGATGCTTTGCAAAAGCTTGGTCGAAACCTTCTTTGTCTACTTCAAGGCCTCTTTCCTCGGCAAGTTCTAAGGTGAACTCTATGGGGAAACCGAAAGTATCGTATAGGCGAAACGCACTTTTTCCGTCTATCGTGTTACCTTCTATTTTAGAAACAACCTTTTCAAACTCACGCAATCCTTGTATGATTGTTTTTTGGAAACGCTCTTCCTCTTTGTTTATTTCGTCTAAGATACGTGCCTTGTTATGAGCAAGCTCTTCGTATGCACTTTCGTATTTAGCTATAACAACCTGCGCAATGTTGGCTAAATTGCCTTTTTCCACACCCAATTTGCCGGCAAACCTAATCGCACGTCTAAGCAACCTTCTTAACACATAGCCTTGGTCTACATTTGATGGTGTTATGCCTTTTTCATCGCCTATCATAAA
>CAYJNC010000280.1:0-2956 GCA_964371185.1 uncultured Christensenellaceae bacterium | reverse complement strand
GCGCCGTTTGATCCGCCTTGGGCAAGCGAAATAGTGCCACCCGAAATATTAATACTAACACCGGCCACGCTGGTTTCATCACCGATCCCCACACCTTTTCCTGTTCCAATTGCCTTCACGTTTCCACCCGAAATGCTAATATTAGTGATGTTAATAAAGTTATTTTTGCCACCACCAATGCCGGCAGCACCATTTCCACCCGTTGCCGTCACATTTCCACCCGAAATGTTAACAGTTCCCCCGGATTCAGATTCTCCACCGATGCCCGCACCACCGTGTGTCCCTCCGTCATATCTGCCCGTTGCCGTCACAGTACCGCCCGTTATTGTAATATTGCAACCATTACCACCGATACCCGCACCGTAAACTCCACCCGTTGCAGTCACAGTACCGCCCGTTATTATAATATTACCATCACCATTGCTATAATCACCACCGATGCCCGCACCACCATTTTTCCCACTTATAGCATTTATCGTACCGCCTGCAATATATATATTGCCTACCTTACTGTAAGAATCACCGCCTATGCCTGCGGCGATTAAGCTCTCTGCATGCAGACTACCGCCGGAAACTCCGTCGGATTCTTTTGTAATTCTTAATGTTGCATTCTCTTGTACTGTCAGCCCGGCATTCGTATAACTACTTATTAGCAAATTTTCGCCCTGTAACGTAATGTTTGCTATGGCGGTGTCGGTTATTTTAAGTCCAAAAGCACTATCACTATGTATATCGGTCTTATCTATGTTTACATCTTTTAAAACTATGTCGTGTTCACCGCTTTGTAATAGCACACTAAATATTTTTGTTGAGCCGGTTAGGGTTAACGTCCCTGTATAATTATTCCAAGAACTTTCCTCCCCGGGATTTAAAAAAGCAACTTGCTTATTACCACCTGATTCTCGCAAATACACATAAGTATCGGAAATGCTTATGATCGGGTTTTCACTTCCGCTTTGCGGATATATATTTCCTAAATTGGTTATCTTGCTTATAGTATTTATTGTTCCATAGTTATATATATTTCCTTTGTTTACCACACCGCCGACATCGGCTATGTTTAAAATTGCGCCGCTTTGCAACGTAAGTGTTGTTCCGTTTGAAATATTAAGTATTTTGCCTGTTTGAACATTAAGCGTTTTTCCGGACGGAATGACAGCATCTTCATCAAGCGTATACGAATTGCCGGAAGTGGCATAAGCAAAACCGGTTGCACCATCGAAAATAAGACCGTTCCAATTGGCTATATCAGACTTATCCATAATGGAGGAAGCATTAATAACCGCATTGCCGGGTAATCCACTATCTTCCTGAGTTTTGAATGTAACGGTCGCGCCATATCCGTCATCTCCTATTCCGTATCTTTCACCCGTCGCCGTCACATTACCGCCCGATATTATTACATTCCCGTTTTCATCATTACCAATCCCAAAGCTCCGAAAACCATCGCCGATGGCAACCACATTGCCGCCCGTTATTGTAACATTGTCGCCTTGGATTCCCGAAGAACCCGTTGCCGTAACATTTCCACCCGTTATTGTAACTTTACTGCCACCGATGCCCGAATATTCGCCGGTGGCAACCACATTTCCACCCGTTATTGTAACATTGCCCTTATCGCCTCTCCAGCCACCACCAATACCATCACCTGCATAATCCTCGGCTGTTGCGAAAATATTTCCACCCGCTATGGTGATATCACCGGTGTCATAAAAATCTTCACCACCTATGCCTGCACCATCTCTTATACTAGCTGCATATAACGTACCGGTAGAAGACGCTAAAATATTAACCGTACCAACATTTCCACTTCCATCATTTAAAACCTGTAGGCCGGCATTATTTTCACCACTTCTTAAAGTATTAGTTTCCATTACTTTTATGTTTGCGTTTCCCGAACCTAATATTTCAAATGCGCAAGCATTTTCTGTGCTACTCACATCAATATTCACACCGTTTAATATTATATTTGCAACTATACCACTATTAACTACTATTTTATTAGTAGTAGGAGTGTTAGGGTCTTTGTTTGCAATGGTAAGTTCACCACTGCCTGTAATTGCGAGGGTTGTACCCGAATAGCTGTAATTGCTTGAATCTCCTGTTACATTAAAGTCTCCCGTGCTTGCCGGCATGGGGTTGTGTACAATTGCTTCCCCTACCTGCACTTTTTGTGCCGGCGTATTAATTTCACTCGAAAGGGAATAACCCTCTGCCAATGTAGCTTCATAATAATATTCCGCCTGCACGTCCGTTGCAAACAGGTTGTTTGTTGAAGAGAACACAAAATTCCATGCAACGACCGCAACATCTTCTTGCGCACCGTCTACCGTTGCGCTTAATTCATTAGGAAATGTTGCCAAAAGCTCTTGCTCTGTCATTTCTTTATTTAATTCTATTTCAATAAGGGCAGGCTCTGCAATTGCCGTAATTGTCTTTGCCGCCGGCGGTGCTTGTTCGGGTTTAACTGCCGCCACCTCAACAGTGATAGTCGGTAAGCCTACACCGTCTAAAAGTTTTAGGGTATTATCTGCTAGGGTTGCAGAATAAACAAATTGAGTCGGCTCTATTGTTGTAAAAGTTATGCCCTCCGCCAAAGCATATGTTAACGGAAGCTCTTTTATCTCTTCAAAAGAACTTGTTTGCCATGTACCATCTTCATTTTGCACCGTATGTGTCGTTGTTTTCACCGTTGCCGAAATCTTATTCGGCAGTGTCGGCAATGTATCTGTATCACCCACCGTAATTTCTTGTGTTGCAATCTCGGTTGCAAGTGGTGTTACATTAACAATTTCAACAATGTCTGCCGGTGGCTCACTACCCTCGGCAAAACTAATCGTTGCCGGAATTAATGTTAAAACCAAACAAAGTGCCACTACCAATGCAAAAATTCTTCTGATACTCTTCATAAAACACGCTCCCAATATATATATAATTATTTCAAATAACATTTCTT
>CAYJNC010000279.1:0-2963 GCA_964371185.1 uncultured Christensenellaceae bacterium | reverse complement strand
CATAACAAACGGAGAAATTTTGGCGATGGCAAACATGCCTGCCTTTGATTTGAACGATCCGCCACGCTCGGACGGTGAAATATTGTCGGCAATGTCGTCGAACATAATAACGGCAGAGATCTTCCAACCGGGAAACATATTCACACCGGTGGCGGCGGCAGTTGCCTCAGACACAGGCACGGTTAGAGAATCCTACACTTGCGAGGGTGCGCAGACGGTTGAAAACGAAGAAATAGTGTGTGCGCACGAACACGGAACACAAACGTTTGAACAGGCTGTGATGAACGGTTGTAGCATAGCAGGTGCTCAAATGGCGGAAGACATAGGTAAAGATGTGTTTTACGGCTATTTAAAATCTTTCGGTTTTGGAGAACAAACGGGCATAGACTATACAACCGATGCGGCCGGCAATTTACCGGAACTTAAATATGTTTCGGAAGGCGACATAGTAAGAATGGGTGCCGGAGAGACAATAGAAGTTTCGCAGTTGCAATTGTTAAATGCCGTTTCGGCAATAATAAACGGTGGTGATTTATACGTGCCTAAGCTTGTTATGGCGTTGACGAACGAAGACGGTGTTTTGGAAGAAAGTTACGATGCGCAGTTAAAAGAAACAGTGTTAGACTCTTCCGTTTCCTCTTCGCTTAAAACCATTATGCAAGCGCAAGTTAATTCCGGAGCGGCAAGTGAAATCAGAATATCTGGTTATACGAGTGGTGCGTTGTTTGGCGAGGTGCAAAAATACGATGCTTATGATGCGGTTGTAGAAGGACAAAGTATTTCTACTTTTATGATGTTTGCGCCCATAGAAAACCCGAAATATTTGGTGAGTATAACACTCAACGGCGTTGCAAAAACAGACAATTCAGACATGCTTGCCGGCAACTACACGAAAGATGTTTTAGAAGGGATTTTAAAATATTCAAACATAAAACCCGACGATCAAACAGTTGTGGCTCAACAAGAGATTACTGTTCCCGATGTGGTAGAAATGGGTATGAGTTCGGCGGCCGATACGTTGACAGAAGCGGGTTTGACATACACGACAAACGGTGCGGGTACTGTGTTGTCGCAATCACCGGCGGCAGGAACGATTGTTGCGCCTAATACAAACATAGAGTTAAGCATGGATACGGTACCACCGGAACAAGATGATGAACCGGAAGAAGATTTAGGCATGATAACCATACCCGATTTTTCCGGATTGACAATAGACCAAGCACGAGATTTAGCCATACAAAACGGGCTGACTTTCTTTGCACAAGGCGACGGAGTGGCATATTCGCAATATCCGGTTGCCGGGGTAAATGTGGCGGAAGGATCAAAGGTAACCGTGTCTTTTAGGTTGCAGTTGGGTGAAGGGTAGTGCAAAAAACAATATTTTGTGGTATAATAATTCTGTAACCACTAATGGAGGTAGGTTGTTATGAAATTATGGCAGTTATTCCAAGGTGTAAAATGTGTGATTCATGGAAATGAAGAGCTTGAAATATCCGATTTAAAATACGACTCGCGTACGGTTAAAAGGGGCGATTTGTTTTTTTGTATTTCGGGGTTTGACACCGACGGACATAAATATGCACCGCAGGCTGTTTCGGCCGGAGCGGTTGCTGTTGTTGTTACAAAATATATTGAAGGATTAAGGGCCACACAAATAGAGGTTATAGACGACAGGGAAGTCATGGCCGTTTGCGCTTGTCGTTTCTTTGGAAACCCCGCAAAAAAAATGAAAACAATTGGCATTACGGGAACAAACGGTAAGACGACAACTACCTATATGTTAAAAAGTATTGCCGAACAGGCAGGTTATAAGGTTGGGTTGATAGGCACAATAACCAACATGATAGCAGACAAAAAGATTCACACAGAGAGGACAACGCCCGAATCGATAGACCTACAACGCTTGCTTGCAAACATGGTGGAAGAAGGCTGTGATTTATTGGTGATGGAAGTTTCGTCGCACTCGTTGTTGCTAAAGCGTGTTGCCGGAATGGTGTTTGATATCGGAGTGTTCACCAATCTGACACAAGATCATATGGATTTTCATAAAACTTGGGAGAACTATACATATTCTAAGAGTATATTGTTTGAACAATCGGAAATTTCTGTAATAAACATAGACGACGACAGTGCCGCAAACATGATAGCGGCGGCGAAAAGCGAAGTTGTTACATATGGCGTGGATAACCCTGCGCAATATATTGCAAAGGATTGGGTCGTGTTGCCAAACAAAACGGAATACGATTTAATCCATGAAAATGACGAAATAAAAATGGAAGTTTTAATACCGGGTAAGTTTACGGTATATAATAGTTTGGCGGCGTCGACGGTGGCGCTTTGCCTGGGTATATCGGCAGACGACATTACAAAAGCGTTTAATAATTTGCCGTCGGTTGCCGGCAGGTTTGAGTTGTTAGACACTTTAGGCAGAGATTTCTCCGTAATCTTAGATTACGCACACACGCCCGACAGCTTGGAAAACACGCTTAGTGCAATAAAAGAGTTTGCACAGGGTAGGATAATAACGGTTGTTGGTTGCGGAGGCAACCGAGACAGTGCAAAGCGGCCGATAATGGGTGAAATTGCCGGAAAAAATTCCGACTTCACAATTGTAACTTCCGATAACCCTCGCTTTGAAGACCCGAACGAAATCATTTTACAGGTAGAAGAGGGTGTTAAAAAATCGGGTGGGAAATATGTTTGTATTGAAAACCGAAAGAAGGCTATTGAATATGCCCTAAAGTGTGCACAAATCAAAGATGTTGTGTTGCTTGCGGGAAAAGGACATGAAACGTATCAGGAGATATGTGGTGTAAAACACGATTTTGACGAAAAAGTAGTGGTTGAAGAAATATTTACAGAAATGGGAAATATATCTATTTAGAATTAGAGAAGCAGATTAGGAGAAAGATTTAAATGACATTTATCTTAAGGGTTGCACTGGCAATTGCGGTTGCTTTTAT
>CAYJNC010000278.1:0-2973 GCA_964371185.1 uncultured Christensenellaceae bacterium | reverse complement strand
TATCCAAAATTTCTTCTGAGAATATTTGCCCGAAAGCCGCTGTTATTAACACATCGGGAGATAGTTCCTTAAGAATATCTACTCCGATTTGTGCGCTTATTTTTTCCGGCTGATATACGGGTATGTTATATTTTTTTGCCAATATCTTAACGGGAGGCTCTATTATTTTGTGCCCCCTGCCTGCTTTTTTGTCACTTTGTGTTACTACCGCCAAAACGTTGTAATCGTTGTCTATTAACGCTTGTAGTGAAGGGACGGCAAAATCGGGAGTCCCCATAAAAACAATGCTATTCTTCATCGTATTCCCCGTCTTCGTCGTGATAGGTGCGTTCTACTATTTTATCGGTAAATAAAATACCGTCTAAGTGGTCTATTTCGTGGGCAAGTGCACGTGCAAGTAACTCTGTGCCAACATATTCGATTATTTCGCCTTCACGATTTTTAGCCCTAACAACAATTTTTTCGGGTCTGATAACAAAACCGCTGTCGTTTGGCAAAGACAAACAACCTTCTTCTTCTCTTTGTTCGCCTTCTTCGGAAATAATTTCGGGGTTTATGAGTTCTATAATACCGTCTCCAACGTCTATTACCGCAACCCTACGCAACACACCGACTTGTGGTGCGGCAAGCCCTACACCCCTTTGCTCGTACATGGTTTGGCCTAAATCGTCTAATAGGTCTATGATTCTGTTGTTAATGTCTTTTACTTCTCGAGAAACTTTTCGTAGTCTCTGATTGTCTTCTTCAAGTATAGTTCTCGTTGCCATAATAATAACCTCCGTTTTTCAAGTCATATTCATGGGGTTTAAGTCTACCCCGGTTAATACATTTTTATATTTTGTTTGCGAGCTTAAGTCGTAAACGCTTTTTAAAATACCGTTATCAATATTCTTTGCATGAATTAAGATATGGTATCTTTGTATATCTTTAATTTTTTTAATCGCACACTCTGCTTGTTTAATACTTATTATATCATCTTTGTAGGATAATAGCACCGTATTTAATTTTGTTTTAAAATCTTTTAATGCAAAAACTACCTCGCTTTCATTCTTACCGAAAAACTGTATTTGAATAAAAGATGCAAAAGGCGGAAGGTTTTCCGCTCGACGTTTTTTTATTTCGTGGGCATAGAAACCTTCGTAATCGTGTTTAGCCGCAAAAGTGACGGCATAATGAGTCGGGCAATAGGTTTGCAGTATTACATTACCCTCTTGTTTTCGGCCTGCCCTGCCGGCAACTTGTGTAATTTGGCAAAACGTACGCTCTGCACTCCTATAATCGGGAATATATAGCATTGTGTCTGCCGCTATGACGGCGGCTACCGTTACGTCTTCAAAATCGAATCCCTTTGTTATCATCTGCGTTCCGATAAGCACGTCTGCTTCTTTTTGTGCAAAGCTGTTAAAGGCATTGAGATAACTGTCTTTGGTTGACATCGTGTCAAAATCCATTCGTATTACCCTTGCATCTTTAAAATATGATTTTATTTGCTCTTCTATTTGCTGAGTACCGGCACCGAAAAACTTAACATAGGGTTTCTTGCAAACACTGCATTGCTTGCTGACAGGTGTGGTTTTACCGCAATAATGACATTTTAATATGTCTTCCGGCTTATGATAAGTCATAGAGACGTCGCAAGAATCACACATTACCGTCTGACCGCAAGCACGGCACATGGCGAAGGTAGAATACCCTCTTCTGTTTAAAAAAAGCATTACTTGTTTGCCTGTTACAAGTGCATCTTTTATACTGTGGTATAAACTTCCGGAAAGCACACTCCTGTTGCCGGCTTGTAATTCTTTTCGCATATCAATAATTTTAACCTGTGGCAACTGTAGGCCAAACAACCTGTTTTTCAAGCATACAAGTTTATATTGGCCTTTTTTTGCGGCGTAATAGGTTTCTATGTCGGGCGTTGCACTCCCCATAAGTAATATGCCACCCCAATAATCGCAACGCATTTTTGCCACTTCGCTCGTCTTATATTTTGGGTGGTTTTCCGCCTGATAAGTGCCTTCGTGTTGTTCGTCTATTATTATCGCACCTATGTTTTCTAAGGGGGCAAAAACTGCGCTCCTTGCACCAAGCACAATCGATACCTCTCCGCTTTTTACCCTCTTCCACTCGTCATAGCGCTCGCCTGCCGACAAACCCGAATGAAATACGGCAATTTTTTCGGAAAAACGTCTTTTTAAAAAAATGTATGTTTGAGGAGTGAGCGAAATTTCGGGAACGAGTAATATGGCTGTTTTTCCGCGTCTTATGCAATCTTTGATTACGTTAATATAAACTTCCGTCTTTCCGCTTCCCGTAACACCGTGCAATAAAATATGTTTGTTATTTGAATTTAATATTTCAAAAACGGCGGCTTTTTGCTCGTTTGATAGCTCGAAATCTGCAAGCAAAGGTACATCTTTTTTAAAAGGCTTTCTCATAACCTGTTCAAACGAAGTTTTAATAAACCCTTTTTTTTCTAATGAATTAACCGCCGATATATTAAGTTTAGAAACGAAAACACCGTCATTTTCTGTGTGCAAACGTTCTAAAACCTCTACTTGTCTTTCGAATTTCGGTGTGCCGTCGGGCTTTAACAGTGAACGCAAAGCTAATTTGTAATCTTCGTCAAAAACGCAAATTTTGGCAGTTTTTTGCACCTTGTCTTTGTTGATTCTCAGCTGTTGCGGCACCATAAGTTTAAGCGCCTGCGACAATGTGGAGTTGTATTTCTTGCTTATGTTGTAAGCTGTTTGAATTTGTTCTTCGTTTAAGACGGAATAGTTGTCGGGAGCTTGTAAAACCGGTTTTATTCTGTTTTTTTCAACAGACGTTACGTTTGAAAACCCAACAACAAAACCTTCTATTTTATTTCTGCCGAATGGTACAATAACACGCATACCCAAAAAAATATTCATGCCCGTGGGTATTGAATAGTCAAACATTTTATCTACACTTGAATGAGCTATGTCTACAATT
>CAYJNC010000277.1:0-2975 GCA_964371185.1 uncultured Christensenellaceae bacterium | reverse complement strand
GCAAAGGTGTTTTACTAGGACTTGTTCCTAAAACATATTTGCCAAACTATGCCGATTATGGGACAGGTTGATTTTTCCGGTTTCTCGGCTGCAAACTTAGGCTTCCAAGTACCGGATTTCAACATATTCTTTATGCATGAGTTAGAACCTTCAAAAGTACTGACGGCAATTGCCATAATAGCACCGACGGCAATTGTTACTTTCATGGAACATATAGGCGACATCACGACGAACGGTGCAGTTGTAGGAAAGAATTTCTTGAAAGATCCGGGCCTACACAGAACGCTCATCGGTGACGGTGTAGCCACGATGATTGCAGGAACCTTAGGCGGACCGGCAAACACAACATATGGCGAAAACACAGGTGTATTGGCCGTAACAAAGAACTACAACCCGGCTACATTGCGCTTGGCGGCTGTATTTGCAATAATAATCAGCTTCTTTGGAATATTCCCTGTTTTCTTAGGTTCTATACCCGGCCCGGTTATGGGTGGTGTATCTGTTCTGCTGTTCGGTATGATTGCGACAATCGGTTTGCGTACCTTAGCAGAGGCAAAGTTAGACTTCTCTCATAGCAGAAACTTAATCATAGTTTCATTAATGCTTGTTGTGGGGCTTGGCATTTCGGGTGGTATTCAAATATCAGACTCATTCACATTGTCTAATATTTTCCTTGCCGCCATTGTCGGAGTAGTGTTGAACTTAGTATTGCCAAAAGAAATATAAAAATAAAACAAGGAACCCTAAAAAGTTATGTACTTTTTTAAAAATATCGGTGCAGTTTAATTGAATCGGTTTATAATAGAATAGTATAATAATAAAAAAAGGGTTCCTTTGGTGAAAAAGTATGGATATGTTAATTAAGAATATTGAAATAGTAAATAGTTATGGCATACAAAACAATACCGACATATATTTGCTTGACGGTAAAATAGAAAAAATAGGCAAAGACTTACACGTAGCAACGCAAACTATTATAGACGGTTCGGGACTATATGCCTTCCCGGGTTTTTGCGATTTGCATTGTCATCTCAGAGATCCCGGGCTTGAATATAAAGAAGACATAGTTTCGGGGACGCTTAGTGCGGCAGCAGGTGGATTTACAACCGTTTGTGCAATGCCCAACACAAAACCGCCGGTTGACAACAAAACTTTAGTCGAATACGTAGCTAAAAAGGCAAAAGAAGAGGGCAGCATTGAAGTGTTGCCGGTTGCGTGTATAACAAAAGGAATGCGCGGAGATAAGCTTACAGATTTTAAAAAATTAATTTCTGCCGGTGCAATTGCATTTTCAGACGATGGAATGCCGGTAGAAGAAGACGAAATAATTAAAGCAGCAATGCAGAAGGCAAAAGAATGCGATGCATTGTTAATGCTTCACGAAGAAGATTTAGAGGCAAGGGGAAAAGGTGTTGCCCACGAAGGAGAAGTTTCTAAGAAACTCGGGTTAGAGGGAATTGCACGTTCTGTCGAAGAAAGGCTGACGGCAAGAGACCTCTACTACGCAGGGCAAATCGGCGCGAAAATACACGTCTGCCATGTTTCGACAAAAGGAAGTGTCGAACTTATCAGAAGGGCAAAGGCACAAGGAATAAATGTAACTTGCGAAACAGGCCCACATTATTTTTCGCTGACAGATGCAGAAATATATACCAATAAGGCTAATGCAAAGGTTAATCCGCCGTTGCGCGAAGAGACAGATAGATTGGCTATTATTGCAGGAATCGAAGACGGCACAATAGATGCAATAGCAACAGACCACGCACCTCATAGCGAAGAAGAAAAGAAGTTAGAGTTTGCATTGGCGCCGTTTGGATTGATAGGATTTGAAACTGCTTTTGCACTTGCCATAACATATTTATACAAGAAAAAGGCGGTCGGCTTGCCCGGCATAGCAAAGTTGATGAGTTCAAAACCTCGTGAGATAATTAATATCGGCGGTGGTGCAATAGAAGAAGGGGTAGAAGCAAACATTGCAATCTGCGACATAGATTCTTCTTACATTTATAAAAAAGAAGACGTTGTCTCTAAGGCGAAAAATAGCCCCTACATAGATAAAAAACTTTATGGGAAAGTAATATACACCATACTGGGAGGAAAAATAGTTTATGATAGATAGTTTAATTAAAAGTATAATACAAAAGAAGAACCCTGTGTGTGTCGGGCTAGACACTCAGTACGACTATATTCCGGCAGATTTTATAAATAAAAAAGGAAGTAACCCTCTTGAGTATGCTGCTCAAAATATATATAACTACAACTGTGCCTTGATAGACGCAACCAAAGACATAATACCTTGTGTTAAGGTGCAAGTTGCATACTATGAATTATATGGATATTATGGCATGAAGGCTTTTTACGACACAATCATGTATGCAAAGAAAAATGGTTTGTTTGTCATTGCGGACATTAAAAGAAACGACATAGGCGCAACAGCAACGGCATACAGCACTGCATATTTAGGCCAAACAGAAGTCGAAGACCAAAAAGAAGCAGCTTTTTGCGCAGATTTTGTAACTTTAAACGGTTATCTTGGTACAGACGGAATACAGCCTTTTATAAACGATTGTAAAAAATATGACAAAGGTTTGTTTATATTAGTGAAAACTTCCAACCCGTCTTCCGGAGAGCTGCAAGACATTATAACAAAAGACAATAAAACAGTATATGAGCATATGGCTGATTTGGTAGACAAATGGGGAAGTGATTTAATCGGAGAGTATGGATATTCGGACGTGGGTGCGGTAATAGGTGCTACATACCCAAAACAGGCCGAAACTATTCGCAACAATCATAAAAACATGTTTGTGCTAATTCCCGGCTACGGTGCTCAGGGTGGCAGTGCCAAAGGGCTTTGCCCGAATTTTGATAAAAGAGGTTTAGGCGGAATTGTAAACAATTCGCGTGCAATTTTGACGGCATGGAAAAAACAAGAAGGCGTAGATTTTGCCGTTGCCGCTAGAAATGAAGTATTA
>CAYJNC010000276.1:1547-2976 GCA_964371185.1 uncultured Christensenellaceae bacterium | reverse complement strand
TTCAAGTTATCTGTGGTAGAATTGTACTTAACAACAGAAGTGTCATATCAAGAACTTGCGTTTAGTGTAGGGATAAACAATCCACCACTGATAACAAAATGGGTGAATAATTTTCGTATAGCCGGTTCTGATGCACTTACAGAAAAAAGAAAAGGACGAGAACCAATTATGCCAAAACCTAAAAAAGTTGAGAATTTAGACGAAACTGCAAAATATTTAAAAAAACTGGAAGAAGAAAATCTAAAACTTAGAATAGAAAATGCATATTTAAAAGAATCGAGGAGACTACGTTTAGAGGAAGAAGCTCTGAACACAAAGCGAGAATTATCTGTAGCCTCCGAGGAGAATTCAAATTAAAAGATATTCTCGCAGTTTTAAAGTTTCCCAAAGCCACATACATGTACCGGCAAAAGAGATTTGACAAAGAAAATCCGGAAAAAGGATTGGAAGAAAAAATCCTTAAAATCCGCAGTGAACATAAAGATTTTGGGTATCGTAGAATATATGGGGAACTTAGGAAAATGGGCATAATTATCAATAAAAAGAAAGTACAACGCTTGGTGCAAAAACTTGGAATACAAGTAAAATCATTTGCTCGCAAAAGCAGAAAATACTCGTCATACAAGGGTGTTGTCGGCAGAATTGCGAAAAACATGGTAAATAGAAGATTTAAAACAAGCGTAGTTCATCAAAAAATCACAACCGATACAACAGAATTCAAGTATTATGAGTATGATGATAAAGGTAGAATGATAGTGAAAAAACTTTATTTAGATCCATTTTTGGATATGTTTAATGGGGAGATTTTAAGTTACAGCATTACACGTTCGCCGTCGGCAGTAGGTATTATAGATGCACTAAATCAAGCAATAGAGGCAACAAACGATTGCATTTATAGGAGAACTTTTCATTCTGATAGAGGTTTTGCCTACCAAATGAAATCTTATTCTAAAACTCTAAAAGAAAACAGGATATTTCAAAGTATGTCACGCAAAGGTAATTGCCTTGACAACTCGGTAATGGAAAATTTCTTTGGGATTTTAAAGCAAGAGATTTATTATGGCAATACTTACTACAGCTTTGCAGAACTTAAGACAGCAATAGAACAATATATTTATTATTACAATAATAAAAGAACAAAACAAAAGCTTGGATATTTTAGTCCTGTTGAATTTAGGTTAAAGTTCCAAGCTGCGTAAAAATAGTGTAGCAACTTTCGTCACTACACTATCAAGTCTAACTTTTGGGGGTCGCCACAGTCTGATATGTGGGCACCGCTCTTTTTTGGGGTCTTTGTCTATGAGCGAGCCGGTTGGGTGCGGCTTGCATGGTGAGGTAGTCATGTGGGCGAAATGCTCGCCCATATAGAAGTTATATGGCTAAATGATAATATGTGGATAACGTTAGAAAAAACAAGGTTAGCAATGGA
>CAYJNC010000276.1:0-1537 GCA_964371185.1 uncultured Christensenellaceae bacterium | reverse complement strand
CAAGTCTAACTTTTGGGGGTCGCCACAAAATTCGCTCTATTTTATGTACAAGACAATTTAAGCCTACCTCCGGGAGGAAGGTGGATTTTTGTACGAACAATAGTGAGTGCAAAAAGACGGAAGGAGAATGCGGGGTTTTAAGGTCAAGACCTTTAGGGCTTTGCCCTAAAAACCCACAAGGGCACAATGTGACCTTGACCCAAAGAAATGCTAATCGTATTTCTTAAATTATAATATTTGTTTGTAAAGATTTTTAGTTTAGTAGTATACAGGCGCAATGCTTTGCATTGCTATGGATTTTTTATAATATAAACATAAAAGATGTAGATAGCAAGTTTTCACCTTTTTAGCCCACCCTCCCGGAGGAAGGCCATAATTCTGCTTAGTGCGTTGATCTACAACTCAGATCTAAGAAATGTTTGTTTGAAGTATTGACTTATACCAAATAATTAAATAGTGCAAGTGGTGTGCATTTGTATTAAAATTAACCTTTCATTCCAACAACGTGACGTTGTATCCAAAGTCGTATGACATTTAGTTGTACGGCTTTTGTTTTGTTCTCGTAACGTTGATATCTATATTGGTTAGGTCATATTCTCTTACAATATCACTTTTTTTCTTTCCGTTTTGGTGAAGCTGCACCAGTTGCATTTTGAATTCATCGGTATATGTTCTTCTCGGTCTTCTTTCAGGCATATTTTTTCTCCATTCTTTTTATACTTTTATTTTACATGCCCTTATTTTTCTGTCCAGTTTATTGTATCCTATCCATGAACAAGTTATATTTAGCCTACGGCTCTAACTTAAATGTTGGGCAGATGGCACACCGTTGCAAAACGGCAAGGATTGTCGGGACGGCCCATTTACAAGAATACCGATTGCTTTTCAGAGGGCAAAACGGCAGTGCCGTTGCGACAGTAGAACAAAGTGTGGGTAGCGAAGTGCAGTGCCTTGTGTGGGAAATTACCCCTGCCGACGAACAATCGCTCGACAGGTATGAAGGATACCCTATCCTCTACCGAAAAAAAACGGTGAGTGTTATTCTTGATGGCGAACAAAGCGATGTGATGGTATATATTATGAACGGCGGTAGGCAAACAGGTATGCCGAGTTGTTATTATTACAGCACAATTATAGAAGGATACCGCAATGCGGGTTTTGACACAGACAAGTTAAAACAAGCCGTGGAGGAATCGATTTATGGATGCGAAGATTAAAAAGCAAATTTTACTAGTGCGGAATACAGGTAAAGCAAATATGCTTGATATTCGTGCAGTGCAAAGAATTGCACACGACATGAAATTATATGATTTGGTTATTTATATAGAAGGTATTGCTCCACCAACTAAACAATAGGCATACTTACCGGTTATATCCGCATATTGCTGTGTCAAAAAACCTTGCAATATTATCATATTACTTCAATTTTTTTCCTTGCACTATACGAATATCTCTCGGTAATTATTATCCAATCTTTAATTGGCGAACAATAACAGCGAAGAATACGCTAATTTTATATTGAACGGAGAATAAATGT
>CAYJNC010000275.1:0-2976 GCA_964371185.1 uncultured Christensenellaceae bacterium | reverse complement strand
TCTCTTCGGGGAAGCGACAGCGATGCGGCATTGTTTTGGTTTTCTCGTATGATAAGTGCGGGGATAGACCCGAAAATCCCCGTAAGAAGAATGATAGTCCATGCAAGCGAAGACGTCGGAATGGCAAACCCAAGCGTGCTAAACCAATGCGTTGCCGCCTTCCAAGCCTTAGAATTTATCGGTATGCCGGAGGCACGGTTAAACATTGCACAGGCGATAATATATTTATGCGAATCACCAAAAAGCAACAGTGTGTATATTGCTATTGATGGGGCGATGAGTGCGTCTAAAAAAGTAAAGAGACAAGACGTCCCTGCTTATCTGCAAGAATCTGCGTACGAAAAAGCAAAGCACAACAAAAAAAGTGCGGAATATAGGTATGCGCATAACTATGAAAATCACTATGTAGAGCAACAATATTTGCCGGATGAACTGGTCGGATCGGTGTTTTATTCACCAACATTTCAGGGGTATGAAAAAAAGGTGCACGAATACAGAAAATTAATAGGAAAAGAAAAATAAAGAACGCATAAAAAAGTTGATTTTACTTAGTAATTATTATATTATTAAGATAACTAAGTAAATTTGTATGTACCTTGGAGGTATGATATTGGAAAACTTTTCCGGATACGATTTAATTGCTCGAATGGAAACACTTCAACAAGAACTGAAATTGTTTCAGGAGACAGACAGGCTGACAGGCATATATAACAAAGAAACCTTTTACGCAAAAGCGGAAGAGTTTCTTGCTATACCTCGAAAAGACGGCTATGTTATTGTATGTATGGATTTAGAAAGATTCAAACTCATAAACGATATCTACGGAACAGAAGAGGGAGACAAACTCTTAAAATATTTAGGCGAAAAATTATCGGGCTTTGTAGACGAGCACGGCGGATTTGTGGGCAGAATAACAGGAGACACGTTTGCGATTTGCACGGTTTACACAAACGGATTCGATCGGCTGATTGAACAGGAAGTCAAAAAGTGGCTTAAAAGTTACGAAATAGACATGGAACTCGTTTCGGCGATTGGCATATACAGAGTTTTTGACAATTCTTTATCCCCCTTGCGAATGATAGACAGGGCAATTTTGGCGGCAAACTCAGTTAAAGGAAACTATCTTAAACATTCTGCCGAATATCATAGCGGTATGATGAAAACCATACTTGCGGAACAAGGCATTTTAGACATGGCCGAGCGAGCACTTGAGCTCCATGAGTTTAATGTATATATTCAACCAAAATGCAACATAGAAAACGGCGGAATTGTCGGCTGTGAGGCGTTGATTCGGTGGATTCACCCCGAAAAAGGGATAATACCTCCCAACGATTTTATTCCGCAATTCGAGAGAAACGGTTTTATAGTCAAGTTAGACGGCTATGTTAGGGAACAGGTTTGCGCTATGTTGCGTCGGTGGATAGACAATGACTATAAAGTAGTGCCGGTTTCGGTAAACGTTGCACGAAGAGATTTATACGACCAACATTTTTGCGAATCTCTGTTGGAGTTGACAAAAAAATACGGTATAGAGCCGGGATTGCTTGAGCTGGAAATAACGGAAAGTGCCTATGCCGACGATTTAGACCAAATTTTAGCGGTTGTAGACGAACTGCGAAAACAAGGGTTCACCGTCTCGATGGACGATTTTGGCAGCGGATATTCTTCGTTAAACCTTTTGCAAGACATTAGAGTAGACGTTTTAAAAGTAGATTTAAGATTTTTGAAAAAAAGTTCGGATCAAGATCCCGACCGAAGCAACAGAATATTAGAATCTGTCATACGCATGGCTTGGTGGCTGGGTATGACAACAATTGTCGAGGGCGTTGAAACGGAAGAACAAGCAAATTTACTAACAGGTATGACTTGCAGATATGCGCAAGGTTATTACTACTATAAACCTATGCCTATCGCCGAGTTTGAATTGTTGTTACAAGACGACAGTGTGGACGAAAGTGCGTTCATGTCAAATGCAGAGCAAAAAATAACTTTTGCCGACATGTTTCAATCTAACATAAAATCAAAAATGGCGTTAGACAGCATAACGGCCGGTGTTGTGTTGTGCGAATACGATAAAATTAAAAAGACGATTGTCACAATCAATGAAAATGATGGCTTTTTCGACATATTAGGATTAAAGAAAGACACTCCCGAAACTTCGCGTATTAAGTTTTTAGATTTTGTTGTGGAAGAAGACAAAGAAGAGCTGTGCGAAACATTAGAGCAAGTTGCCGTTGGGTCATTAGAAGGCGCCGCAATTAAATTCAGGTGTACAAAAACAACGGGTGACATTGTTTGGGTGCAGGCACGCATGATGTATGTTTCAGACAACAACAACAAAGAAATATACTATATTTCAATAGACGACATAACAGAAAGCATAGAAGCAAAGGTGCAGTTAGAGCAATTAGAAGGTTTATATAAAGGGTCTTTGCTTTCGCAAGACAGATTGCCTTTTGTTTTTGACATTGTCACAAGGAAAATAAATTACGAGCAGGACACCGACTTTTTTGGTGTGGAAAATATTCCGATGGATAACATGCCGGATTCTTTAATCGAAACAGGAATAGTTTATCCCGAATATGAACAGGCTACAAGAGATTTCTTTGAATCTGTTATTAACGGTGCGGCTACGGCCGAAAGAGAAAGCAGGATAAAGACATTAAGCGGGAAAGACATCTGGGTAAAAGGCACAATGCAGACGGTGTTTGACCAATTCGGCAAGCCGATTAAGGCGTATGGCGTGTTTGAAAACATTTCCGACGAACACGAACTGAAAGAAAAAATGCTAAAGACTCAGGAAGAGTTGATGGAGCTTAAAGACGAGAACCAAGAAGCAGAGCTTTCTTTGTTAGACGACATGATGATATGCGGAACGATAGGCGTTTACTGCGATGCAGACTATCCGCTGTATTATATAAACAAAAAAATGTTAGACCTTTTAGGGTATGAATCCAGAGAGGAATTTGTTGAAAG
>CAYJNC010000274.1:0-2991 GCA_964371185.1 uncultured Christensenellaceae bacterium | reverse complement strand
GGACTTCGTTTAGCAGAAGATAAAGAATGTTTGACCGTACTTGATTTTATCGGGCAAGCTAATAAGAAATATAATTTCGAAGATAAGTTTTCGGCTCTCCTTACGGATAACAATAAAAGTATTGCAAAAGAAATTAAAGATGGGTTTATCTCCCTTCCGAAAGGTTGTTATATACTACTTGAAAAATAGGCGAAAAAGTATATTTTAGATAATATAAAGGCATCTTTTGGTCAAAAGGCAGGGCTTGTTTCTCGGATTTCTGCTTTTACGGAAGATAGTGGATTAGAATTGAATTTAAAGAATTTTTTAGAATATTATCATCTTGATATCAGGACTATTTATGCAAGGGACAGCTTTTCAAGGCTTTGTGTTTTGGCTAAAGTTTCGCCGGATTTTGATGAAGAATTAGAGGAAACTTTAACAAAATCATTTGCAAGGTTTCAAAGTATAAATTCAAGAAGATTCTATTTTTTGGCTTAGATGTGTTTGAAAACGATAGGCAGGTTTTCAGTGAAATCGAAACGCGAATGCTTCAGATGATACACTACACAGTGTATGGAAAATCGGCAGAAGAGTGTGGATTTAGTTCGGTATACGAGAGCATTTCAAAGATGAAAGAAAATAAAATTATGTGTGCTGAACTTTGTGAAATTCTTAGATATAATTTTGAGAAAATAGATTTTATTGACGAAAAAGTAAATTTAGGATTTGACTCTCCGCTTGATTTGCATTGCACATATACAAGAGATCAAATTTTAGTTGCGCTGGATTTTATGAAACCGAGTACAGTTCGTGAGGGTGTGAAATTCTTGCCTGAAAAGAAGTTAGATGCATTTTTTATAACACTAAATAAAGCAGATAAAGATTACTCGCCGACGACTATGTATAATGACTATTCAATCAACGATATTTTTTTTCATTGGCAAAGCCAAAGTACAACAAATGAAACATCGGTTACAGGTAAGCGATATATAAATCATAAAGATACCGGTAATATAATTCTTCTCTTTGTTAGAGAGTTTAAAGCCGATAAAATTCTTGGAACAGCCGCCGCATATACATTTTTAGGCATCGCAAACTATGTATGTCACGAAGGCTCTAAGCCTATGAATATAACTTGGAAACTCGATAAACCAATACCTGCGAAATTCCTTAAGAAGACAAATAAGTTGGTGGTAGGATAATGATTAATGTAGTAGCCGGACTTATTTGGCAAGCCGGAAAACTGTTAATTTGCAAAAGACCAAAAAGCAAATCATTACCGCTATTGTGGGAGTTTCCCGGTGGCAAGGTAGAGGAGGGAGAAACAAAGTTCCAAGCCCTAAAACGAGAAATTAAAGAAGAATTAGGCGTAATTATCGAAACAAGAGAAATTTATGGAAATACGGTTTTTCAGTATGATGATTTTTCGGTAAATATAACGTTTATAAATTCTATTGTTGTTGGCGGTATCCCCGATTGTTTAGAACATGAGGAGATCCGGTGGGTTAATATTTCTGAGCTTGATCAGTTTGAGTTCTGTCCTGCTGATGTAGAGATTTTGACTGAAATTATGACGAAGAAACAGCTTGATAAAGAAGTTGTACCAGGGATATAGGTACAACCGGTTTTGGGAGGTTTTATAAAATTAGTTGAGAGTAATACCACAGAGTTAAAAAAGGATTAACTGAAAATATAGAAAATGAAGTTGTTGCTCTTTTGAATTCGAAAGATGGCGGAGATATTTATATCGGTGATGATGACGCAGGCGCGGTTTTAGATTTAGATAATATTGATATGATACAACTACAATTATCTGATAGAATCAAGAACAATATAAACCCTGCAACATAGGTTTGCTTGACATTGTGGTAAAGAAAGAAAAGGATAAGAAATATATCTATCCGTTTGTTTCGAGTGGTATGGAAAAGCCATATTATTTGGCAAAAAAAGGCATGTCGCCTAAGGGGTGTCATTTTCGTGTGGGTAGTGGCAATCAGCAAATGACATCGGATATGATTAAAGATATTGGATTAGTAGAGCAATTAGGATCCGGAATGAGCAGGATTTTACATGCTTATTATAAGAGTATTTTTTGAAATTACTCCGAACTTTTTAGTTGTTAGATTTGAGTTTGATGAGCCGATAAATGAGCCGATAAATTCGGATGAAAATTAATTGTTAAAGGCTTTAAAAATCAATCCAAAGCTAACTAAAAATGAACTGTCGGAAAAAACAGGGTTAAGCGTTGCGACTGTGAAAAGACTGATAGATATTCTTAAGAAAATCGGTATTCTTGAGCGTGTTGGATCTTACAAGGCCGGAAGTTGGATAGTAAAGCAATAATTATGAATTATAGAAAGTGCACACTGATACTACTATGATGCTAAAAAATTTGAAGTCTGTTTTAAAAAGTTGCAAAAAAAGAAATATAAGTTAATTTGAAAAAATTTTAGCCCTTCCATAGTTTATTCTCGTATAAATAAGTGTAAATAAAATTATTGTTAATCATTTTAATAAAATGGACAAGGAGAAAAACGATGACGATTAAAAACGAATTATTTGAAAATTCAAAAAAATGCACAAGTGTACAAGAACTTATGGTTTTAGCAAAAGAAAACGGAATGGAAATGACAGAGAAACAAGCGGAAGTTGTTTTTGCAAATATTTCAAAATCAAGCGAAGTAGCAGATAATGAACTTGATGCTGTTGTTGGAGGAAATGTAGCAAACTATATGCAAGGCGACCCGGAGTTCAAGAGCGATTATAGTTGTCCGATTTGCGGTTCAAAGAATTTGTTTATATGGCCAATTTCAAGAACGGGTCTTGCAATTTGTGAATGTATGAGTTGTGATACCGAATCAAGAATTAATTTGTGGTGATATCGGCTTTATATAAAGCTTACTGTTCAGTTGGCATAAAACGTTCGGTTTATAACTAAGGCAGCGACAAATTTTTTGGAATTGTGAAAAAAGTCTGTAAATAAAGAAAAATAGGGTCTTCTATGGTAAA
>CAYJNC010000273.1:0-2993 GCA_964371185.1 uncultured Christensenellaceae bacterium | reverse complement strand
CTCTGCAAATCTTCAATTTTTATACCTCTCTTGTTCATATGTTTTAAATATACATTTATACTTATCCGTAATACATTCCGCCATTTATGTCTAACACAGCACCCGTAATGAAGGAAGCTTGATCCGAACATAAAAAGACGGCAACACTTGCTATTTCTTCGGGGACACCCAAGCGTCCTAACGGAATTTTTTGCATAAGAGCCGCCATTTTTTCTTGGGTAACGTCTTTTAATATTCCCGTATCGGTAGAACCGGGAGCAAGTGCGTTTACATTTATTTGGTATTCTGCCAGTCGTTGGGCAAAACCTCGTGTTAATCCAATTATACCCGCCTTGCTTGCAGTGTAGGCCAAACCGTTTACTATTCCACCGTTTCTTCCTGCCAACGAAGACAAATTAAGTATCTTACCGTATTTATTTTCTTTCATATATGGCAAAACGGCCTGCGTTGCAAAAAAAACGCTTTTTAGGTTTATCTCCATAACACAATCCCACTCTGCCTCGCTTAAATCTTCAATTGTGGTAGTGTGCAAAATTCCTGCATTGTTCACCAGTATGTCTACTCCCAAAAATTCACTTTTTGCAAATTCAACCATAGAATAAATAGACTCTACCGAGCGAACATCTGTTTTTACCCCTCGCGCAATAAAACCTTCTTTTTTTATTTCCCGCTCTACTTCAAATACCTTGTCTTCGTTAATATCGGCAACCACAACATTTGCACCTTTCCTTGCAAACTGCATACAACAACTTTTCCCAATTCCGCTACCACCACCGGTAACGATAACTGTTCTTTTCGCAAAATCCACTCTTTTTCACCTCTACTTTATTATTTTGCAGTTAGGTAGACTGCCTTAAAACAAGGTCGGGCCACAAAACAATGTTTTGCCAACCTTCATATTTATTCTGAATTTTATCTATCAATACTTCCGTTGCCATTTTCCCCATTTTATACTTAGGCTGACGAACGGTAGTCAGCGGAACACGTAGGTATGCCGCATATTCAATGTCGTCATACCCTGCTACCCTAATGTCTGTCGGTATTTTTAGGCCTGCCTCTAAAATTGCCTCCATAACACCGATTGCTATAACATCACAACCGCAAAAAACTGCATCTATATCTTTTTTTGCTGCAATAATTCGTTTCATCGAAGCGTACCCGTCTTCAACTGTCGGCTTTGCCGTAAAAATAATGTCTTCGCATATCGGCAAATTATTTTGCAACAGCGCCTTCCGATACCCCATCATTCTTCCGGAATATGAACTTATTTTTTCATATATATTAATAAAACATATACGCGAAGACCCTGTTTTTGCTAAATAATCTACCATCTGAAAACTGCCGTTTTCGTTATCGTTTATAACATAATCGCATTTATCCGTCTCGCTTTTTCGTACAGCAAATATGTATGGGATACCAAAAGAATCTAAGTATTCTGCATGTTCTTGATCGTTTAGCATAGATGCCGCCAAAATTATGCCATCTACCCTTTTATTTGCAAGAACACGTACCGCCTCTTTTTCTTTGTCTACATTAGAGTTTGCATTGCACAAAATAATGTTATATCCGAATTCCGAAGCAGATTTTTCCACCCCTTCTATTACAGGGTTAAAAAACAAAAACGAGCTGTCCGAAACAATTAAGCCTAATGTTTTAGTCATGTTTGTCCTAAGGCTTTTTGCCACAGAATTCGGTTGGTAATTCATTTTCTTTGCCGTTTCCTTAACTTTTTGCACAGTTTCTTTTCCTATACCCTTTTCACCGCGCAGCGCCTTAGAAACCGCAGTAATCGAAAGATTAAGTTCTTCCGCTATGGTTTTTAATGTAACAACTTTTTTTGACACAACCCACTCCTTAAATAATTTATATGTAATTATATTTTAAGCTAACTTACATTTTTAGACGTAAATTACATTTATAAGTATGCTTTATTTTACTAAAATAAAGCATATGTGTCAACTGATATCAACATTATTACTATTCTTTGTGTTTTAGCGAATCCCACTCGGCACAGCCTAAATATCCCCCGTCTATTATTAACGAAGTCGCCGTAACGCCGGCAGAATCTTCGCACGAGAAAAACAGGCAAGATTTCGCCACATCTTCGGGGTAAAGCTGTCTGCCGATAGGCACTCTTCTAAGCCTTTGCTCGTAATGTGCATCAGGGTCTTTCTCCGAATTTAGATGCGTCATAAGCATGGGCGTTTCCGTAATTCCCGGGCAAACACAATTACAACGAATGCCATACCTTGCATAATCAAGCGCTATTGATTTTGAAAGGTTTAACACCGCACCTTTAGATGCCGTATAAACAGGGGTGCTATCTTGCCCTACAAAGCTTGAAATAGACCCCAAATTAACTACATAACTATGCTCTTGTTCCTTTAAGTAAGGAAAAGCATATTTAAAAGCAAGAAAAATAGACCGCACATTAAGATCCATAACCCATGCCCATTCTTTGGCGGTATACTCGTGCAACATTTTAACGTCAACAATACCCGCGTTGTTAATTAAAATGGCTAACTTGCCATACCTTTTTATCGTCTCTTCAATAGATGCCTTAATATCTTCTTCGTTTGTTACATCGCACCTCATAAAAAACGCTTTTCCACCGGCTTCTTCTATTTCCTGTGCAATTTTTTCGCCCTCGCTGACTGTTCTGCCTATCATGGCAACGCTTGCACCTTCGGCGGCATAAAGCCGTGCAATTCCTTCTCCTATGCCTTTGTTAGCTCCACTAACCCACGCAACTTTATTTTCAAGCCTTCCCGCCATAATAACTTCCTCCTCAAAAAAAATATATTTTACAATAAAATTTATATAGGCAAAGGATATTTATTAAACTCCCTTGCCTGTTAATGTTGTTTTGCCGTATGCTTTTTTCTACCGTTTCATTGCTTCTTTCATTATGTTACGTAATAAAATCCCCTCTGAAATATTATCTACACGGTTTGCGTTTTGCCACTCCATCCAAATATACTCCACACCAATAT
>CAYJNC010000272.1:0-2997 GCA_964371185.1 uncultured Christensenellaceae bacterium | reverse complement strand
GTGAATAGGCACTTTAACAACGCCTTTTATTGCCTTAACAAGGTTATATGCTTCATATGGCAACAACAAGTTTGCCATGTCTTTGATACAAATAGATTTCGCGCCCATTTCTTCTAATTCTTTTGCAAGACTTACGAAATAGTCAAAATCGTGAACCGGGCTTGTTGTGTATGACAATGTAGGTTCGCACCAACCGTTATATTTGTTTGTTGCCTCTATTGATTGACGCAAGTTTCTTGTGTCGTTAAGGGCATCGAATATACGTATAACATCTATACCGTTTTTGATTGCTTTTTCTACAAAGAAATCTACAACGTCGTCTGCATAGTGTTTGTATCCTAAAAGGTTTTGGCCACGCAACAACATTTGCAATTTTGTGTTGGGCATTGCCTTCCTTAATTTACGTAAACGCTCCCACGGATCTTCGTTTAAGAATCTTAGCGAGCTGTCAAATGTTGCACCGCCCCAGCATTCGAGTGACCAATACCCGACATCGTCGAGTATATGAGCAACCGGAAGCATTTCGGACGTTTTCATACGTGTTGCGGCCTGCGATTGATGCGCATCACGTAATATTGTATCCATTATATTTACTTTTGCCATAATTTACTCCTTTATTATAATAATTTTTATGCTCCGAACAATGAGAGAAGTACGCCTGCCGCTACAGCAGAGCCGATAACTCCCGCAACATTCGGGCCCATAGCGTGCATCAACAAGAAGTTAGACGGGTTTGCTTGCTGTCCGACTTTTTGCGAAACCCTCGCCGCCATAGGCACCGCCGAAACGCCGGCAGAACCGATTAACGGATTTACTTTTCCTTTTGTAAGTTTGCACATAAGTTTTCCGAGCATTACACCGCCGAATGTACCGCATGCAAATGCAACAATACCAAGAAGAATAATCTTTATAGTATCTGCTTGTAGGAATTCGGACGCTATTGTTGTAGCACCAACCGAAACCCCAAGGAAAATTGTTACTATGTTCATGAGCTCGTTTTGAGCTGTTTTTGAAAGTCTGTCGCAAACGCCGGATTCTCTTAACAAGTTACCCAGCATGAGCATGCCGACAAGCGGAGTCGCCGCCGGAACAAGCAGAGAAACGAATATTGTTACCGCTATCGGGAAAATAATTTTCTCTTTTTGCGTTACATGGCGCAATTGCTCCATCTTTATCATACGTTCTTTTTTGTTTGTGCACAATTTCATAATCGGCGGTTGTATTACCGGAACCAACGCCATGTATGTGTATGCCGCAACCGCTATCGGCCCTAAATATGTAGGTGCCAATTGAGATGTAACATAAATAGCCGTCGGACCGTCCGCACCACCGATAATACCGATAGAAGCAGCCGCTTCCGGGCTAAAGCCAACAAGAAGTGCAAGCACGAGTGCCACGAATATACCTAACTGTGCCGCCGCACCTAAGAGCAAACTCTTCGGGTTTGCGATTAACGGGCCAAAGTCTGTCATCGCACCAACGCCGAGGAAAATCAGCGGAGGATAGATTCCTAATTTAACACCTAAGTAGGTGTAGTCGAGCAATCCTGCCGTGCTTTGAAAACTTTCCATATCTATCTTCCCGCCCGCAAACAGTTCGGGATGATACATTTCTGCCATCGGTAAGTTAGTCAAAAGCATACCGAAAGCTATCGGTAACAAAAGCAGGGGTTCGAATTTTTTTACTATTGCTAAAAATAAAAGCAAACAAGCAATACCGATCATAAACCATTGTTGCCAGTTTCCGCCATTTGCAAAACCCGTGGATTGTACAAATTCGACCAGCGCTTCATTAAAACTACCCAATTTATAAAACCTCCTTCTTCATTAGACTTTCTAATTTATTAGCCTATCACTACAAGGAGATCTCCCGTACCGACAGCGGCGCCTTTTGCAACCGAAATAGCCTTAACGGTTCCGGCTTGAGGAGCCATAATTTCGTTTTCCATTTTCATTGCTTCAAGTACAGCAACAACATCGCCTTCAGCAACTTTTTGACCAACTGTTACGCTGATTTCAAGTATGTTTCCGGGCATGGGTGCTACTATTTGCACGCCGTCTGCCGGAGCCGCCGCCGCAGGTTTTGCCGCCGGAGCCGCCGGAGCCGGAGCCGGAGCCGCCGGTGCCGCCGCTTGAACCGGTGCTGCCGGTGCTTGAGCTACTGCGTCTGCCGCTACTTCTTCTACTTCTACATTATAAATATTTCCATTAACATTAACTACAAATTTACGCATAATTTATATACCTCCGTTTTTTACCAACTTCTTAATTGTGAATCTCTGCCCGCTTTGTTCCATGCCGAACTTCTACCGATTCTCTTATATGAACGAATCACAAAAGGACTGTCGTTTTTTTCGCCTTGTGCGTCCATACAAGCGGCAACGGCTGCCGTTAATACGGCAATAAGTTCGTCTTCTTGCATATCATCTTTTACGGGAGCTTCAACAATCGGCTCTGCTACTTCTTTTACAACAACCGTTTCTTGCTTTGCTTTTTTTCTGTCTTTTAATATAACCGAGAGTAAATTAATTACAACAATTAAAAGAATTAAGCAAATAAATACTACCAATAAGCCTAAGCCAATCGCATTTCCCGCCATTTCCGCTACATTTACTGTGGCCGGTTCCATACTAACTACCTCCTTAGTTTACAGTGGCAAAACGCCATGTTTTCTGGGGAGTTGTTCTTCACGTTTTGCAATACACATTTCAAGCGCGCTTATTATCATCTGGCGAGTATGTGCCGGTTCGATAACATCGTCTATAACGCCTTGCGACGCCGCTTGCCACGGATTTGCATATTCTTCAATATATTTTTTGATCATTTCTGCTTTTGCAGCAACGCCATCTTCTGCTTTTGCAATTTCGTCTTCATAGAATAAAATTGCGCCTGCTTCGCTCGGCAATGCAGTTATTTCTGCTTGCGGCCAAGCGTAAACCATGTCAGCGCCTAAAGATTTCGGGCACATCATGGCAAAACCGTCACCGATTGCTTTTCC
>CAYJNC010000271.1:0-3004 GCA_964371185.1 uncultured Christensenellaceae bacterium | reverse complement strand
TAACCATGTTATCCGAGTTGAAGTCTGTGTCTAAATCTTCCGGCAAGTCTTCATCGCCCGCAATGTTTATGTCTAAGGATAAACCGTCGTCCTCGTCCGTCTCTTTAATTGCAATTTCGCCTCTTTCTTCGGAAATTACTTTGACGTCAAGTCCCAAGCTTTGCATTTCTTTAATAAGAACCTTGAAAGACTCCGGCACACCCGGCTCGGGTATGTTTTCGCCTTTAACAATAGATTCGTAGGTTTTAACACGACCAACAACGTCATCGGACTTAACCGTCAGAATTTCTTGAAGTGTGTTTGCTGCGCCGTATGCTTCAAGCGCCCAAACTTCCATCTCTCCGAACCTCTGACCGCCAAATTGCGCTTTACCGCCAAGAGGCTGTTGAGTAACAAGAGAATACGGCCCTGTTGAACGTGCGTGAATTTTGTCGTCTACCAAGTGATGTAGTTTTAATATATACATATATCCTACAGTTACACGGTTTTCAAACGGCTCACCGCTTCTGCCGTCGTATAATACAGTCTTTCCGTCTTCCGAAAGACCATTTTGCTTGAGCAATTCTTCTATGTCTTCCTCCGATGCTCCATCGAATACCGGAGTAGCGATTTCAACACCTTTAGCACGTGCGGCCATACCTAAATGAACCTCAAGCACCTGCCCGATATTCATACGAGAAGGAACACCAAGCGGGTTTAACACTATGTCTAAGGGAGTACCGTCCGGTAAGAAAGGCATGTCTTCCATGGGTAATATACGAGAAATAACACCCTTATTACCATGGCGTCCGGCCATCTTATCGCCAACGGAAATCTTACGCTTTTGTGCAATGTATACACGAACAAGTTTGTTAACGCCTGCCGTAAGTTCGTCTTTGTTTTCACGTGTAAACGTTTTAACGTCAACAATTATACCGCCTTCACCATGGGGAACACGCAACGAAGTATCACGAACTTCCCTTGCTTTTTCACCAAATATCGCACGTAACAAACGTTCTTCTGCGGTAAGCTCTGTTTCACCTTTAGGTGTGACCTTACCTACTAATATGTCTCCGCTTCTTACTTCTGCACCGATGCGGATAATACCGCTTACATCAAGGTCACGCAAAGCATCGTCACCGACATTCGGTATGTCTCTTGTGATTTCTTCCGGTCCTAATTTTGTATCGCGCGCTTCCGCTTCATATTCTTCTATATGAATCGAAGTCAGGGTATCGTCTTTAACCAAACGCTCTGAAATAAGCATAGCATCTTCATAGTTGTAACCTTCCCAAGTCATAAATCCGATTAGAAGGTTTTTACCGAGTGCCATTTCGCCGGTTTGAGTAGAAGGTCCGTCGGCTAAAACTTGTCCTGCTTCTATTCTTTGACCTTCATAAACTATCGGAAGTTGATTTATACAAGTTCCTTGGTTAGAACGTGAAAATTTCACAAGATTATACATAGCTATCTGGCCATTGTCTTGCTCTATAACAATTTTATTTGCACAAACACTCTTAACTATTCCGCCCTTTTCCGCAATAACAAGCACGCCCGAGTCGTAGGCTGCCTTGTACTCCATGCCCGTTCCGACAATCGGAGCTTCGGGAGTTAACAGCGGTACCGCCTGACGTTGCATGTTACAACCCATCAAAGCACGGTTAGCATCATCGTTTTCTAAGAAAGGAATGAGTGATGCAGCAACCGAAACAAGCTGTTTTGGCGAAACGTCCATCAAATCTACTTCGTTCCTCGGAACTGCAACTACGAGGTCGTCTTCTTCATGTGCTGTCATATATTTTATTTCAGACAACACAATACCGTTTTTCTTGTCTATCAAACGATAGGGAGTTTCAATAAACCCATATTCGTTAATCTTTGCATATGTCGAAAGCGAACCTATAAGACCGATGTTTGGTCCTTCAGGCGTTTCAATCGGGCACATACGTCCATAATGGCTGTGGTGAACGTCACGAACGTCAAAGCTTGCACGGTCTCTGTTAAGACCACCCGGTCCTAATGCAGAAAGCCTCCTCTTATTAGTAAGCTCGGCAAGCGGATTCGTTTGATCCATAAATTGCGACAACTGTGAAGAACCGAAAAATTCTTTAATTGCCGCCGTAACCGGACGAATGTTTATTAAGTTTGCGGCCGTTGCAACTTCCATGTCCTGAATAGACATTCTTTCGCGAACAACCCTTTCTAAACGTGTTAAGCCAACACGAATTTGGTTTTGTAAAAGTTCACCTACGCTACGCAAACGACGATTCCCCAAATGGTCTATGTCGTCTGTTTCGCCTATGCCAAACTTTAAACCTAAGAAGTAGCTTGCAGAAGCAAAAATATCTTCTATTATTATATGTTTAGGAATCAATTGCGCAATGTTTTCGCTTAACTGTCTTCTTAACTCTTCTTGGTCAGAACCGCATTCTGCCAAAATTTCATGCAATGCAGGATAATAAACTTTTTCATTTATGCCGACTTCCTGCGGATCAAAGTTAAGAAAAGCAGCAGCATTAACAAAGCCGTTGCTATGAACATTAACTACGTCTTCTTCTATTGATAGAGAAACTTTTGCAATTCCGGAATCTTCAATTTCTTGAGCAAGTTTTTCCGAAATTGTTTCCCCTTTCGCACATAAAAGCTCGCCGGTTTCAACATTAATTATGTTTTCTGCGGCAACTTGGTTTGCAATACGAGGTGCAAGCGCCAATTTTTCGTTAAATTTATAACGTCCTACCCTTGCCAAATCATATCTTTTAGGATCAAAAAACAACGAACTTAAAAGTGTGTTTGCACTTTCAACGGTAGGTGGCTCGCCCGGACGCAACCTCTTATAAATCTCGATCAAACCTTCTTCCTTAGAAGCCGTGTTATCTTTCTTAATTGAGGCTTCCATGTTTATGTCATCTCCGAAATACTCTCTTAATTGAGTATCGGTTCCCATGCCCATTGCACGCAAAAATACCGTAACCGGCAATTTTCTTGTTCTGTCGACACGGATATACATAATATCGTTTGAATC
>CAYJNC010000270.1:0-3004 GCA_964371185.1 uncultured Christensenellaceae bacterium | reverse complement strand
AAAGAGAATTGGAATAACATGAGAAAATACCGAGGAAAATTGTATGAAAAAAATATGGGTATTATTTTTTGATTCTTCGTCAAAGAATAATAGCAATATATTTCATTTCTTCATAAAGCTTACCTTGTTGACATAAAGTGGGATTTAAGCTATAAAGCCCTACGTATAGTTCATTTTTTGGCTAATAAGAGATCCTCTGTTAGCATGCTGTATGAGCAAAACAAATGAGATTGAAATTACTTTGAACAAGGATAACTTTATGGGATACTCTACTTTCTCCAATACAAAAATATCAGGTATCAGCTTTATTGTTCCCAAAGATGAAATTTCTTTAGACGATGAAATTGAATTCTATGATAATAATCCTAAAAAATTAGCTCGTATCAAAAAAATGATCGGTATTGATAAAAGGCGCGTTGCTCCAAAGGGAGTCACTGCCGCTGATTTATGCCAGCAAGCTGCCGAAAACATGTTCAAAGATATGAATATCGACAAAAACAGCATTGATTGCCTTATCTTTGTTTCGCAATCCCCGGATCATGCTATTCCTGCTACTGCCTGCATTCTCCAAGATAAATTAGGCTTGCCAAAGAACTGCGTGGCTTTTGACGTTAATCAAGGTTGCACGGCATACACCTACGGACTTTGGCTTGCAAGCACCATGATTGACTCAAGGGCTTGTAAGCGTGTACTTGTCCTTGTAGGCGAATGTGGTGCAAGATATGGAAATCCTGAAAACAGAATTGTTACGCCAATTTTTGGTGACAGCGGTTCGGCTACTTTACTTGAATATAGTGAAACAGAAATTAAGTCTTATTTTGCCATAGGGACGGATGGTAGTGGCGCCGAAGCACTGATGGTTCCTGTCGGTCATGCACGTTGTCCGTATATTGATTCGCAAAAAGAAATTGAAAAAATCTCTCAATTGCTCGAACCTATTTATGATGAAAATAAAAACCCTTGGTATTTTGTCTCTACCTATATGAATGGTGGAGAAATTTATGAATTTACTCTCAGTGTTGTTCCAGATCATATTCAAGAATTGCTAGATTATGCAAAACATACGCATAATGATATTGAGTATCTTGTGCTACATCAAGCAAATAAACAAATTGCGCAATCAATAGCAAGAAAAATAGATTTTCCATTAGAGAAAGTTCCTGTTGAAACCGTTTCTAAATATGGCAATCAATCCGGCGCATCAACGGCTGCCGTTATATGCGACCAGCTACAAGAGCAAGTATCTGACAAGAAAGCAAAAATACTGCTTTCAGGCTTTGGCGTGGGGCTTTCATGGGCATCAACTATTTTAGATTTGGAAAATATTTATTGCTCGGGAATAAGAGAATATTTTGATGATGAAAGTAAAAAGACAAGAGAAGAATATTTATCTTATTGGCAAGAAAAATTTAAAAATACCGGCAAAGAAAAGGAATAAAAAAATGACTACTAATGAATTTATTATCGAATTTCAAGACATTATTCAAACTGAGAACGAAATCACAACCGATACTGTTTTATCTGAACTTGAAGAGTGGGATTCTATGTCAATTATGGCCAGTATGACATGGTTTGATGTAAAATTAAAAGTAAAATTAACCTTTAATGATTTTTTATCTTTAAAAACAGTGCAAGATATTATTGACTTATCACAAGGAAAGATAGCAGGTTAATTTTTTATGATAGAATTTAAAGAAAATGAGCTTATTCTTATTACAGGGGCAAGTTCGGGAATTGGACGCGCAACAGCCTTATTATGCAATAAATTAGGGGCAAGAGTTATCGCTGTGGGGCGAAATATTGAGAATTTAAATTCCTTAAAAGAAGAAGCAGAATTTTCTGAAAATATCTATCTTGAGCCTAAAGATTTAGCTGAAAACTTAGAAGCGCTTGTGCCATGGGTTACAGAACTTAAAAAGAAATACGGTAAGTTTTCTGGTTTTGTACATTGTGCTGGGTATAATATTACTGCTCCCTTTAAAGTTTTTAATTATGAAGATTCAACACAATTGCTTGACATACATTACCATGCAGCAATGCTCTTAACTTGCGGTGTCACTGACAGGCGCAATTATAATAAAAAATGCAGTTGTGTTTTTATTTCAACAATTTCTGCTGTAAATCCTGTTAAAGCTTTATCTTCGTATGCCGCAGTAAAAGGCGCTGTGCAAACAGCAGTGCGCAATATAAGCAAAGAACTAAGCACACAAAATGTACGAGTAAATTGTGTTTCGCCTGCATTGGTACGCACCCCTATGACGGAAGTATATTCAAACTCTATAATGGGTTTTGACACGTTAGAGGCAAGTGATAAGATTTATCCATTGGGAGTTATTGATCCTTTGGATGTCGCCCAATGTATAGTTTTTTTATTATCTGATACAAGTAGGAAGATAACAGGACAAAACATAGTTATTGAAGCCGGAGGCTTTTAACGTGATACTCAATATAATTATTATAGGCAACAGCGGTGCAGCTTCCGAATGTTATACCATTATACATGATATGCTTACTGTTGGGCCTTTTAAGGTAAATTTTCGCTTTAAAGGTTTCTTGTCTCATAAGGGTTATAAAGGAAATCTAGGCTTTTTGGAGCAGTACGAGCTTGGTTCCGATGAAGATTATATCCCAGCAAAACACGATGTTTTTGCTCTGGGTATCGGCGACAATGCTCTGCGTTTAGAAGCTTTTCATGCAATGAAAGAAAAGGGCGGTGAATTTATCAGCCTCGTTTCTCCTTGGGCATATATCGCTGAGAATGTGCAGATAGGGGAAGGTAATATCATTGGAACAATGTGCCATATTTCAAGTAATGTTGTGATGGGTGATGCCAATTACCTGAACGGCAATGTGCGTATCGGACACGATGTAACCATAGGCGACGGCAATTTTCTGGGACAGCAAAGTATGGTATTTGGTGCGGCTAAAATAGGAAATATTAATCAACTTGGCCCTCTTGCTCTTATTATGGAAAAAAGTAAGGTTGGTAATAATAATGTTATCG
>CAYJNC010000269.1:0-3020 GCA_964371185.1 uncultured Christensenellaceae bacterium | reverse complement strand
TGCGGAGGAAAATCCAAGAAAAAAGTTTTATCCGGCCACATACCGTCTATTGCAAATTTGTTTATATCAAGCACATTTTCTATGCCCAAATCTCTTCCCCTCCCCTGATAAGCCAAAGAAGAATCTATAAATCTATCACAAAGCACAATTTTTCCCGCTAAAACCGCCGGCCGTATCACCTCACGAACGTGTTGCGCCCTCGCCGCCGCATAAAGCAAAACTTCTGTTTGGTCGCACATGTTGTCGTGTTTTACGTCCAAAACAATTTGCCTGAGCGTTTCTGCAATTTCGCAACCGCCCGGCTCTCTTGTCAGCACAACATCGACTCCCATATTTGTCAGATGCTCTGCCAAAAACTTCATTTGGGTAGATTTCCCACAACCGTCTACCCCTTCAAATGTTATAAAAAGACCTTTCATTTACCTCTCCATATCTGCCAAACTTTAATTATTTTTATTAAATCAATAGTCGTATTCCCTGTCTATTACCTCTACGCCGTCCTTTAAACCAAACAACCCATAACCATGGTTTCTTAAATGAATTAAATAGTCTACCATGCTGTATGTGATTTTCATTCCCGGCATAATTATCGGAACGCCCGGCGGATATGCACCCACGCATACCGTCGCTATTTCTCCTACGCTATCTTCTAATCTGACCCTTCTGCTTTTTGCAAAAGCGGCTCTTCTCATGTCTATAACCGGCTGTTGCGAAAAAACATCTTCTAATTTATATAAAACATTTTCTTTTTCTATCGTGTAGTTAGCACCCTTCAACTTCAAAAGAGCCTCCGTGAGCCTAACAAAATCTTCTTTTGTGTCTTGTATTGTGCATATTAACACAATATGCCAACTGTCGGCCGCCTCAACAAAAACCCCGTGTTTTTCAAGTTCTCTTGCGGCGCCGATTCCGCTAATCCCCAAATTTGTTACGTCTATAACCAGCCTTAATATGTCTCTGTCAACCGCTCCCGTATTCTTAGGAACATCTTTCGTGACACAAAACAGCCCGCCTATTGCCTCTATTTTCTCTATGTTATATTCAACTTTCGCAACAGCATCGGCAATTTTTTGTTTGCCTTCTTCCCTCATGCTTGCAGTGGCAAAATCACACGAGGCAAGCAACAAATAAGAAGGACTCGTAGACTGCAACATACGAAGCCGCGAAGAAACGGTGCTTTGCCTTATTTTTGCATTTTTCCCAATGCTCAAAACGGCACATTGGTTCATGGCCGGCAGTGTTTTGTGCAAACTTGCCGAAAAAATATCGCAACCGCATTCTGCAGGTGACATGGGCAAGAGGTCTGAAAAATCAAAGGCCGCCGCATGTGCTCCGTCGCAAATAACCTGCATACCATGCAAATGGGCTATCTCACAAATTTCTTTTAAATCAACACATAACCCGTAATAATTAGGGTAGGTTATATATACCGCCTTAGCATCCGGGTTTTGAATTATGGCTTCTCTTATGTCGTTTGGCGAAACAACACAGGGCAATCTTCCCATTTTTGCAGACGGCTTCACAAAGAACGGTCGTACACCCACAAGCACAAACGCATGAATAGCACTCATGTGTATGTCTCTTGCGACAATAACTTTATCTCCTTGCCCTAACACAGACATCAAAGCCGCTTGCACACAACTTGTGCTACCGTTAATCGAGTAAAAACTATGTTTTGCCCCAACAGACTCCGCATATAAATCTTGAGATTTTTTAATTATACCCTCCGGCATACAAAGATTGTCTGCACCGGATATTTCTGTAATGTCATACTGTAAAACATCATTAAAAAACACACCGGCCTTACCCTTGTGTCCGGGCATACAAAACCTAACCTCACTTTTTTTCGCAAGTGTTTTAAGTCTGCTTAAGATAGGTGTATCCATATAATTAATCCTCCGTCTGTTTTCTCCTGTTTTTAACTTCGCACAAACTATCTATATATTCTTTAGTGGGCGACATTATGACGGCACATTTAGAACATATAATCACAAACGCCTCTTCTTTTTTATGGAAAGTGAACTTAAAAACTTTCTTTCCCGCCAACTTTCCTTGCAATTCGGCATATTTCCCAAAAGTAATTATCTCTCTAAAAGGAACAAAAAGCACCTCTTTTTCTCGTTTACCGATCCTGCGTCCGAATGTGATCCTGTCTTTTTCTATTAAATAAATATATTCAACAAACCGATATTTTATTATAAAGAACACACCTATAATAACGAGGCCGTAAAACACAAATTGAAGCCAGTACACTCCCAGCCAGATTTGCACTACTTGCAAAAAAAACATACCGACAAACAAACACGCCACAATAACAAATGTTAATAACAATCCTTTTAAAGGTCCAACTTGCTTTTGTTTCAGCTCTTCTGCATACATTAAACTAATACCCTCTACACTTTCGTTTTTCGCTAATTTTCACATTTACACCATTACATTTAATAATAGCAAATTTAAGCCATTTAAGCAAGACAGGCCATGTTTTAATCCTACAGTTAAATATCTGTGGGTTTTTGGTCTTTTACTTGAATATCTACTGTGTTTGTGCTACTATTACCTTTAAAGGTAGTATTTACGGAAACTTATTTCCGACAATCACTTTTTAAAATACAAATTCGGAGGGGCTACATGTCTAACAAAAAGACAACCTATCGTTTTGGAAGATTAAAATTATTTGTACTTATCGGTGTTCTTATTTACGTAGGCATCGCAATCTTTAATCAGCAATCGGTAATAAATTCACAGCTCGACGTAAACGCTTCTCTGCTTGCTCAAATATCCGGCTTAGAAAGAGAATTTGCGTACTCCGAAAACGAAGAAAATTACATAGGCACAGATGAGTATGTAGAACAAGAAGCACGAACAAGGCTTGGTTGGCTCATGCCGGGCGAAATTAAATATATCAACGAAAACGCTGAAACGGAACCTACTCCGCAAACGTCAGAAACAACGGACTCTGCCGATACTTCAGACACACCTGCAACGGATTCTACCGATACTTCGGAAACAACCCCAACGGA
>CAYJNC010000268.1:0-3054 GCA_964371185.1 uncultured Christensenellaceae bacterium | reverse complement strand
TGTGCGGCTATACTGAAAAATAATTCTCTACAGGGTTGCTGAGAATTTAAAATATACGAATTTTAAAGATATGAAAGGATGGTGCGTATATGCCTACCATTAACCAGTTGGTAAAACAGGGTAGAAAGTCGCAAGAAAGTAAATCGGGTTCTCCGATCTTAAAACAGTGCCCACAGAAAAGAGGCGTTTGCCTTGCGGTGCGTACAATGACACCGAAGAAACCGAATTCAGCTTTGCGTAAAATAGCAAGGGTTCGTTTGGTAAACGGAATGGAGGGTACTGCCTATATTCCGGGTATCGGTCATAATTTACAAGAACATAGTGTTGTATTGATTCGCGGTGGAAGGGTTAAAGACTTACCCGGCGTTAGATACCATGTTGTTCGTGGTGCACTCGATACAGCAGGTGTTGCTGATAGAAGACAAGGTAGATCTTGTTATGGCACAAAGATGCCTAAGAAGTAAGGAAAAGGAGAAATAATATGCCGAGACGTGGTGGAGTACCAAAACGTGAGGTCATAGCAGATCCTATATATAACAGTGTTGTTGTTACAAAGCTGATCAACCAATTGATGGTTGACGGTAAGAGAGGAACATCGCAAAAAATCTGTTATGAAGCGTTTGAAAAAATACAAGAAAAAACAGGTAAAGATGCGGGTGAAGTTTTTACAACCGCTATGGAAAATATTATGCCTGTTTTAGAAATTAAAGCAAGGCGTGTTGGTGGGGCAACCTATCAAGTACCTATGGAAGTTAGACCGGAGCGTCGTCAAACGCTTGCAATTCGTTGGTTAGTTCTTTACTCTAAAAAAAGAGGAGAACGTACTATGAGCCAAAGACTTGCAAACGAAATTATGGATGCTGTTAACGGTGTAGGTGCAAGTGTTAAAAAACGTGAAGATATGCACAAAATGGCAGAAGCTAACAAAGCATTTGCGCATTACCGTTGGTAAAAATTGTGTGAGTAACGCATGGCGGCAAAAGGGTGTTACTTCCCTTTTGCCGTTCATTATAGAAGCGAACACACGGGAGCATGTGTGACATGTGTGAATGCTAAATGTTGCGAATTTATAAGGGTAAATTTGCGAAAGATGAAATAGTTAAACTTTGAAGTCGAGTGATAAGCGAGGAATTATCACTGTTGAAAGGGAGATAAATAAAAGATAATGGCTGAAAAATTTCCGTTAGATAAAATTAGAAATATCGGTATCATGGCACACATCGATGCCGGTAAGACAACTGCGACCGAGCGTATACTTTTCTATACGGGTCGTACATACAAAATCGGTGATACCCATGAGGGTAATGCCGTTATGGACTGGATGGAACAGGAACAAGAAAGAGGCATAACCATCACTTCGGCTGCTACAACAGCAGAGTGGAAAGATTGCCAAATCAACATCATAGACACACCTGGACACGTTGACTTTACAGTAGAAGTTGAACGTTCTTTGCGTGTTCTTGACGGTGCTGTTGCTGTATTCTGTGCAAAAGGCGGTGTAGAACCTCAATCTGAAACTGTTTGGCGTCAGGCAGAAGGATACGGCGTTCCGAGAATGGCTTTTGTAAACAAAATGGATATTTTGGGTGCGGACTTCTATAATGTAGTAGACATGATAAAAGAACGTTTAGGAGCAAATCCTGTGCCGCTGCAACTTCCTATCGGAATAGAAGATACATTTAAAGGCATGGTTGATTTGGTTCAAATGCAAGCAATTGTTTATCCGGATGATGACAAAACAGGTGCTCAGATGGATATTTCTGAAATCCCTGCCGATATGGTAGAAATGGCAGAAGAATATCGTGAAAAACTTATTGAAGTTTTAGCAGATCATGATGAAAGCATTATGGAAAAATATTTCGCCGGTGAAGATATTTCTAAAGAAGAGATTATTTCTGTTTTAAGAAAAGGCACAATAGCCGGTACTATTATTCCGGTGTTATGCGGTAGTGCTTACAGAAACAAGGGTGTTCAGCCTTTGCTTGATAAAGTAGTAGAACTTATGCCTTCTCCGCTTGATATTCCTGCGATTAAAGGTGTTAAACCGGGAACGGAAGAAGAAATAGACAGACCTGCAGATGCAGATGGTCCGTTTGCGGCTTTGGCATTTAAAATTATGGCCGACCCCTTTGTTGGTAAATTAGCATTCTTCCGTGTATACTCGGGTAAGGTTAGAAGCGGTTCTTATATCTACAATTCTACAAAAGGAAAAAGAGAGCGTATTGGCCGTATCTTGCGTATGCATGCTAACCATAGAGAAGAAGTTGATGAAGTTTCAGCAGGTGGAATTGCAGCAGCTGTTGGTTTAAAAGACGTTGGCACCGGTGATACACTTTGTGACGACAAGCAACAAGTTATTTTGGAATCAATGGTTTTCCCGGAACCTGTTATCCAGGTTGCTATCGAACCGAAAACAAAAGCAGGTCAAGAAAAAATGTCTGTTGCATTGCAAAAATTGTCTGAAGAAGATCCGACATTCAGAGCATATACAGATCAAGAAACCGGACAAACAATTATTGCCGGTATGGGTGAGCTTCACTTAGAAATCATTGTAGACCGTATGTTACGTGAATTTAAAGTTGAGGCGGCTGTTGGTAGACCTCAGGTTGCATACAGAGAAACTATGACAAAAGCCGTTGAAGTTGAAGGTAAATACGCACGTCAGTCGGGTGGTAAAGGTCAGTACGGTCATTGTAAAATACTTGTTGAACCTACCGAGCCGGGTGAAGGTTACAGCTTTGAAAACAAAGTTGTCGGCGGATCTATTCCGAAAGAATACATTCCTTCTGTCGATGCCGGTATCAGAGAAGCAGCGAAGAGCGGTTTAGTTGGCGGATTTGAAGTTGTTGACTTCAAAGTTACATTGTTAGACGGTTCTTACCATGAAGTTGACTCTTCTGAAATGGCGTTTAAAATTGCAGGTTCTATGGCAATTAAAGAAGCGTTCAGAAAAGGTAGCTCGGTATTGCTTGAGCCGATGATGAAAGTTGAAGTTGTTGTTCCCGAAGACTACTTAGGTGACGTTCTTGGTAATGTTAACTCGAGAAGAGGTCG
>CAYJNC010000267.1:0-3066 GCA_964371185.1 uncultured Christensenellaceae bacterium | reverse complement strand
CCCATTTCGGGTTTTAATAAAGACAAACCGTTTTCGCCGATAGTTTTGCAAACCCAAGTGTCTTCTTCTTTGATTTCTACAGCTTCTTTGTGTAGCAGTTCTACTATTTCCGCAACACTCTTGTCTTTGTTTGCATTTACAACCCCGTCCATTCTTTTAAGTGCCCAAGAAAGGTTCACGGCCGTCGGTCTTGCAGAATCTAAGTATTTTTGTGCCTTGTCGTATTGAGCATAAAACTCTTCAAAGTTATCTGCCTTAATTTCTTTTGCGGCAAGATAAATTCCAATAGCTGCGGCAACACCGATTGCAGGTGCTCCACGAACCTTTAAAAGGTAGATTGCATCCCAAATGCTTTCTTGTGTAGTAAGGCTGATAATTTCAGTTTCATAGGGAAGTTTTGTCTGATCTATGATGACCAACGCACTGTTTTGATCGTCTAATGTTACAGTATCGTACTGTGTTATTATCTTTTTTTCCATTTTTATTATACCTCTATCGTTATTATATAGATTTTGCAACCATATGAAGATTCTTGATATAGTCGCTACCTGTTTTAAATTCGTCTCTCTTCATGATAAAGTTTTTAGCGCAAACAAGCACAATTTGTTCGGCGCGCACACGCTTTTGCTCGTCGGCAATTGTGGTTAAATCTTTAACCTGAGCCATACCAACCGTACGTCTTATCATCTCTAAACCCGTTACACCGGCGGTGTCTACAAGTATTGTGTCTAAGAAATACTCCTTGTATCCTTCCGTTTTAGCCATAGAATCCACAACTTTTTCGTCGAATAGTTTGTTGTACTTATCTTTGAACATGTCTACAACGTCGCTAACCACGCTTTCGATCCAAGCAAGATACTCTGCTTTGTACGCTTCGTCTTCTATTGTTGCGTCACCGTTTGCCCATGCAAAAAGCATGTTAGCAATTACATTACCGATGTCATAACCCATAGGGCCATAAAAAGCAAATTCCGGATCCATAACTTTTGTAGAACCTTGTTTTATGAATATAGAACCTGTGTGCAAATCACCATGGATAAGCGCCTGCGCATTGTTCATGAAATCGTATTTGAGCTTTGCAACTTCAAGGTGCAATTTTTTATCGGAGTAGATTTCTTTTGTAATGAAGTCTAAGTTCGGCACAAACGCCCTGTTTCTTTTTAATTCGTCGTTATACGGTTCTGTATAAACAAGCGGCTCAGAAATGTCTGCACAAAGCTGCGGGTTTATATAGTTCTTAACAAGCGCTTTTTTCTCCTTAGAATCCATCATTCTGTCGGTAGACAAAAGCAATGTGTTCGCAAGGAAAGTTGTGATATCTTGAGCAAAATGCTTGTATATCTCGTGGTCTAACAAACCGGTTCTCATTACTTTGTATTCGGATAAATCCTCCATTGCAAAACAATTCATTACGGCGTCATACATGAAAATTTCGGGAACTAAACCCGGACAAAACTTGTCTTCAAGTTTTAAAATTTCCACTTCGATTCTGTTTCTGTCTGTAGACAATTTGAAATCGGAAGAAATTCTTGCTTCTCCGCCTGCCTGTTTTAAAATTATAGATTTACCTGTGCTCTCTTCCCAAATCTTAAACACGTAATTTAAGTTGCCGTCGCCTATTTCTTTTGCACTCAAAACGGCATCAGGCGAAAAGAAATCCATTTTTTCTTTTATGTAATCTCCAACCTGATCGGCATTCATTAAAAAATATTTGCTAAAATCCATTTTTTTTGTTCTCCTCCTAACATTAATTTCATTCAAGGAACGAGCTGCGGCATAAAACTCCGCAACTATCCGTTGTTTCACCTATCACCGAAAAAAATTTTCTCGATCGCATAGGTTTGGTTGCGTAAATATTTTAGGTGCACGGTTTTTGGCCGTGCACCGTTTTATCAGTCTTTTGTTTTTACATATGTAAGCGCAAGTGCAAGTGCAAGCACCGAACCTTTAACGATATCCATCGCATAGAAGGGAACGCCTATCATAACGAAACCGTTTTCTATGATACCCACAAGCGCCGCACCGGCAAGAGTACCGAGCGGGTTTGCCTTACCGGCACCCGCTACCGAGAAGCCGATGTACGAAGCCGCAACAGAAGGCATAAGATACGGAACACCCGCATTTACCTGTGCACTACCGTTGTATGCGGCAAGCAATATACCGCCAAGGCCTGCAAACACAGCACTTAAAACATAGGCTAAAACTCTGTATTTATTTACGTTGATACCCGAAAGCCTTGCAGCCTCGCGGTTTCCGCCAACGGCATACATATATCTACCGTGTTTTGTGAATGTAAGAAAGAAGAATGCAAATGCAACAACCGCCAACATTATAGGTATTATGTATTCAGCTTGTCCTAAGTTTCTGAATGAATCGGGGATCAAGCCGGGTGCTTGTTCGCCGTTTGTGAATGTCATTCTCTCTGTTATTGCTCCACCCTGCGTGTATGTCAGTGCGACACCCTGGAAGATAAACATGGTCGCCAAACTGGCAATCATGTCTGTAATTTTTAATTTTACTATGAGTACACAGTTTACCAAAGCCGCACTCAAACAAGCAATTAAAGTAACGACAATAGAAAGACCAACACTTGCAAATGCGTACCATACGAACAAAGATACAACAACCGCACCCGCAAAGTTAGCGGTAACACCTACCGAAAGGTCCATGCCGTTAACGGCTAACGAGAATGTTAAACCTACTGCGATAATAGTTGTGATAGAGATACTTCTTAATATAAGTATCATGTTTGATCCGGTTGCAAACCTGCCCGGCATTGCTATTGCAAAAAAAGTAAAAAGTGCTGCAATAATAATAAGCATACCCCAGCTGGTGACAAAATCCAGACCGGTTTTTTTTGTTTTAATAGTTTCTTTTGAGTTCATATCAAATTCCTCCTGTTGAATAGTAAAGAAGTTGTTTTTCGTCGGTATCCGCAACTGTAAGTTCTGCTACGATTTTTCCGTCATACATAACATATGTGCGGTCTGCAATCGCAAGAATTTCGCTAAATTCACACGACGCATATATGATACCTTTGCCGTTTTCCGCAAGTTGTTCTATAAG
>CAYJNC010000266.1:0-3080 GCA_964371185.1 uncultured Christensenellaceae bacterium | reverse complement strand
GCAAAAGAGGTATATGAGGAGCTACATAGCAGGCAAAGCATAAAAGGTGAATTTGTTGTGATATTTTCGCCGGATAAAAAAACGGTAGAATTGAGCGATGAGCAAATTATTTGCGAATTAAAAGAGTGTTTAAAAAATGGATTAACAAAAAAAGAAGCGGTAAGCGAAGTCACCGCCACTTTTAAACTTCCCAAAAATAAAGTTTATAAACTTCTTGTAGCCAATGTAAATAAAATTTAAGTGAGGTATTATTAGAGTAGTTTTTTTATATTACAAAGTTTCATTAAGTTCTTTGGCGCAAGAAGTGCAGACGTTTTTACCTTTGTGTGTAACTATTTCTTCCATACTGTCACAAAACACACAAGAAGGCTGGTATTTTTTTAGCATGATGTAGTCGCCTTCCACAAAAATTTCAACAGGATCTTTAGGTTGATAGCCTAATACTCTGCGAAGCTCGATAGGTAGGACAACTCTTCCTAAGGAGTCGAGTGGACGCACAATACCGGTAGACTTCATATTTTCATACCTCCAAATAAAATTTGTAAGCAAAAAGCAACACATATATACCTTGAAATTATACTATGATGAATTTTGCTATATAATTATATATTATACACTATTTTTCAAAAATGAACATATTTTTATAAAAAAATTTATTAATTTACTTTGTTAAATAATTAACTAACAAAAAATGTTGAATAGTATGGTGCTTTAAGGTAAAAAGCATAATTTCACTATGAAAAAATTTATAATTTGCAGTATTTTTTTGTGTAATTATGATTTATTATCGGTGTGTACTGTTGTTTTTGTGTAATTATATGGTATAATTAGTTGGAAATAAACGAGAAGTGATGAGAGTTATAAGAATGAAGATAACAGGTGTTGCGTCTTATGTAGATTTAAATAAAACACCATTGCAGGGTAAAACAGCTATAATGATAGATACCTTAAGGGCGTCTGCTACTATTGTGACTGCGGTTTCAAATGGGTGTGACAGAATTGTACCCACGGCAGAAGCAAATGAAGCGGCGGCTATTAAAAAGATATCCGAAGGCAGCATGCTATTATGTGGAGAGATAGAGGCGAGGATGGTAAGCGGGTTTGATTTAGGCAATTCACCGCTTGAATACAAGAGAGAACTAATCGAAGACAGGGTGCTTATTTATGCAACGACAAACGGTTCGGTTGCGATAAAAAGGCTTGCACAAGCGGAAGACATTTTAATTGCTTCTTTTGTCAATGCTACGGCGGTTGCAAAAAGAGCATATGGCATAGGCAACGAAATCATGCTTGTTTGCGCAGGTAGCAACGGCGAGTTTTCTACCGACGACATTATTGCAATGGGTTGCTTGGTAGACAGGCTTTTGGTATTAGACCCGAATTTGGAAATGGACGACCTTTGCAGAATGGCTTTAAAATTATACGACGATTCAAGGGGAAACTTTGGACAGGCGTTAGCAGGCAGTAAACATTTTGAATATTTGATGAGTTTAGGTCTCTATGAAGACATCGAATATTGCTTAAAAGAAGACGTATTCGACATAGTGCCCGTATACAGGGAAGGCGTAATCACGAAATAAAATAAAAGATTGCTAAAAGCGCTGATATCGGCGCTTTTTTAAAAGATAAAGTAATAAACGGAGGCTTTACAAATGAGTGAAAAATATTATATTACCACACCAATATATTATCCGAGCGATAAATTACATATAGGCCATGCCTATTGCACCACGGCGGCAGACACGCTTGCCCGTTTTAACAGACAAGCAGGTAAAGATGTTATGTTTTTGACCGGCACAGACGAGCACGGCCAAAAAATAGAAAAAATTGCACAAGAAAAAGGGGTAGAGCCGCAAAAGTATGTTGACGGTATTGTGGAAAACATAAAAGAGTTGTGGAAGTTGATGGACATTACAAATGACGATTTTATTCGGACCACAGAAAAAAGACACATAGAAGGTGCGCAAAAAATATTTAAGAAGTTATACGATCAGGGTGATATATATAAGAGTGAATATGAAAGCTGGTATTGCACCCCGTGCGAGTCTTTTTTCACCGACCATCAGTTGGTGGAAGGAAAGTGCCCGGATTGCAGCAGAGATGTAGAGCGAGTTAAAGAAGAAAGTTATTTTTTCCGGGCATCTAAGTATGCCGATAAGTTAATTGAATATATTAATGATAACCCCGGTTTTATTGAGCCGGAATCTCGGAAAAATGAGATGATGAATAACTTCTTGTTGCCAGGCTTAGAAGATTTGTGCGTTTCACGTTCGTCTTTTAAATGTGGCGTTCCTGTGCCATTTGACGGTGAGCACATCATGTATGTGTGGATAGACGCACTTTCTAATTACATTACCGCTCTTGGCTATTTAAGCGAAGACGACAGCAAATTTACGCAATATTGGCCGGCAGATTTGCATTTGGTGGGCAAAGAAATTGTTCGTTTTCATACTATTACCTGGCCGACAATTTTGATGGCGCTTGGGCTTCCATTGCCCAAAAAGGTGTATGGTCATGGTTGGCTTACCTTGCAGGGTGGCAAGATGAGCAAGTCTAAGGGTAATGTTGTTGACCCGGAAATTCTTGTGAACAGATACGGCGTTGACGCCATAAGGTATTTCCTCATGAGAGAGGCCCCGTTGGGAAGCGACCTCATGTTTTCCAACGAGTTATTATTGTTTAGAATAAATTCCGATCTTGCAAACGATTTGGGTAATCTGTTATCCCGAACGGTTGCCATGATTGAAAAATATTTTGACGGCGAAATTCCAAACGATGCTATGCCCACGCAAGAAGACGACATGCTAACAGACATTGCAAAAGGCCTTGCCGAGCGTGTGGAAAAAAACATGGCGGAATTGAAAATTGCGGAAGCATTAGAAGACACATGGCAATACATTGGCGCCATGAATAAGTATATTGATGTTACCATGCCTTGGGTGAAGGCGAAAAACGAGGAAGATATGCCGAGGCTCAAGAGCATTATGTATCATCTTGCGGAAGGGCTGCGCATAGTTAGCGTTATTATCGAAAGTGTTATGCCAAACAGTGCTGCAATGATGAGAGAGCAACTTGGGATA
>CAYJNC010000265.1:2585-3096 GCA_964371185.1 uncultured Christensenellaceae bacterium | reverse complement strand
CAAACTTTTTCTCCCTTTTTTAAATCTTTATAAAATATTATAACTTATACTGTTGCGTTTATCAAATTAGAGTTTATAATAGTATAGTAAATATATATTATAAACAAAAATAATACTTGCATAATTATTCATTATTATGTATAATTATAAATATTATTTTAATTGATTTATTATTAGGAGGAAATTATGCAAAAAAAATACAACAAAGTAGTTTTGGCGTACTCGGGCGGTCTTGATACTTCTATCATCATACCGTGGTTAAAAGAAACTTACGGAGTGGCAGATGTTATAGCTGTATGCGGAGACGTCGGACAAGGAAAAGAGCTTGACGGTTTATATGAGAAGGCTATAAACACAGGCGCTTCTGAATTATACATCGAAGATTTAACAGAAGAATTCATCACCGACTACGTATTCCCGACAATGCAAGCAGGCGCACAATACGAAGGAAAATACCTTTTAGGCACATCTTTCGCACGTCCTATAATTGCAAAAAGGCTGGTAGACATTG
>CAYJNC010000265.1:0-2575 GCA_964371185.1 uncultured Christensenellaceae bacterium | reverse complement strand
AAGGTAACGACCAAGTAAGGTTTGAATTAACAGTTAAAGCGCTTGCACCCGACCTTGATATTATTGCCCCGTGGAGAATTTGGGACATAAAATCACGTGAGGAAGAAATTGAATATGCCGAAGCGAGAAACATTCCGATACCTGTTTCAAAAGAGCATAATTACAGCATGGACGCAAATATTTGGCATTTGTCGCACGAAGGCTCTGACCTTGAAGACCCGTGGAACGAACCTAAAAACAATTTATACGAAATTTGCAAAACACCCGAGGAAGCACCCGACGAAGCTTGTTATTTTGAGCTCGAATTTGAAAAAGGTCTTCCGGTTGCAATAGACGGTAAAAAATACGGCCCGGTTGAGATGGTTAAAAAACTTAACGAATTAGGCGCCGAGCACGGTGTAGGCATAGACGATTTAGTCGAAAACCGGTTAGTAGGCATGAAAAGCAGGGGCGTATACGAAAACCCGGGCGGACGTATTTTGTATACCGCACACGAAGCACTCGAAACGCTTACTCTTGACAAGGCAACAATGCACTACAAGGCACTTATTGCACAAGAATATGCAAACTTAGTATACAACGGAATGTGGTTCTGTCCGCTTCGTGAAGCGTTAGACGCATTTGTTGCCGAAACACAGAAAACAGTTACGGGAACTGTACGCATGAAATTATACAAAGGCAATTGCACACACGTTGGCCTAAAATCTCCATATTCTCTTTATATGGAAGAATTCGCAACGTTTGAAGAGGACGAAGTTTATAACCATAAAGACGCAGAAGGTTTCATAAACCTGTTCGGCCTTCCGCTCAAAGTTCGTGCAACCGCGTTAAAAGATCTTAAATAATACTTAAATAAGCGGGCAAACCTTTTTTGCTCGCTTTTTATTTTTCACAGGGAGGTAATTATGTCTGAAAAAAAATTATGGGGCGGAAGATTTTCGCAAACTACCGACTCATTTGCCGAAGATTTTCAATCTTCCATCAAGTTTGACTGTAAAATGTATAAGCAAGACATTTTAGGGAGTATTGCACACGCCTCTATGCTGGGTAATCAAGCGATAATTCCGCAACAAGACGCACAACAAATTGTTGAAGGCTTAAGAGCCGTTTTAGATGATATAGAGTCGGGCAAGGTTGAGTTTTCCGTTCACGACGAAGATATCCATATGAACATTGAACGTTTGCTCACCGAAAAAATAGGCGATGTTGGCAAAAAACTGCATACCGGCCGTTCGAGAAACGACCAAGTAGCAACAGATTTTCGTCTGTTTATGAAAGACGCCATAGACGAAACCGCCGGTTTATTAAAAGAGTTGTGCAATGTTATAATTTCAATTGCAGAAAAAAATACCGAGACAATTATGAGCGCTTACACCCACTTGCAAAAGGCACAACCGACAACGCTTGCGCATTATATGATGGCCTATTTTGAAATGTTCTACCGCGATATCACCCGTCTTTCCGATTGCAAAAAACGTACAGACGTTTTGCCGTTAGGTGCCGGTGCACTGACAGGCACAACCTACCCGATAGACAGGGCCTACGTTGCAAAAGAATTAGGCTTTGCAGACATCACAAGAAACAGTTTAGATGCGGTTTCCGACAGAGATTTTGCTATCGAATATTTGTCTTGCGCATCTATTTGCATAATGCACTTATCACGTTTGTGTGAAGAGCTTATAATATTTTCCACTAACGAATTTTCAACTGTGCGCATGTCTGACGCCTATTCGACCGGTTCAAGCATAATGCCTCAAAAGAAAAACCCCGACATGGCAGAGCTTATTCGTGGTAAGACAGGCAGAGTATACGGTGATTTGGTTGGTCTTTTGACGGTTATGAAAGGCTTGCCGCTTGCATATAACAAAGATATGCAGGAAGATAAAGAAGGCGTTTTTGATGCGGTTAAGACCATTCGTGACTGTCTAAAGGTTATGGTAGGAATGCTTAGCACGGCCGAATTTAACAAAAAGAAATTGTTAAGATCGGCGGAAGTTGGTTTTACCAACGCTACCGATGCCGCAGATTATTTTGTTAAAAAAGGCATAGCGTTTCGTGATGCCCACGAAATCATAGGCAAGGCGGTGCTTTATTGCGAGCAAAACAACAAGGCAATTTCAGACCTTACTTTGGCAGAGTTGCAAGATCTTTGTCCGCTCAGCGAAGAAGACGTTTTCGATGCTATATCACTGAAAAGTTGCGTCAACGCACGTGATTTGGTGGGCGGTCCCGCACCAAAAGCGGTTAATGCCCATATCGCAACCGCAAAAAAATTACTTGAAGATTATTAAAACTTTTTAAGACCTTAGGGTTTCACCCTAATACCCACAAGGGCACATTGTGCCCTTGACCCGAGAAATGCTATCGCATTTCTTAAATTATATAAATTATTGTGTAAATGGGTATCAAGCAATTTATCACCCTATACACTAAAAACATAATCTAAAAACCGCAAGTTAATTCCTGCGGTTTTTCTGTTATAGAATTCTTTGCCCTTGTCAATTACTATTAACTACTAACTTAAGACCTTAGGGTTTCACCCTAATACCCACAAGGGCACATTGTGCCCTTGACC
>CAYJNC010000264.1:0-3098 GCA_964371185.1 uncultured Christensenellaceae bacterium | reverse complement strand
GTTCCCCCGAAAGTAGAATATTCTTTGTCGGAAATCGGCAACAAACTCAGGCCGGTGCTGTTTGAATTAGAGAAGTTCGGCAACACATATATAGATTATATAAAAAAGTGAAAGTGCAAAAAGGCATTTTTCGTCTAATTTAAAATGACTTTATACATTTTAAATAAATATTGACAATATATTTCCTATATTATATGCTTATTTAGTAGGAGGTATGAATTATTGCTTTTTAGTTCAATGTTCTTTTTATGGGCATTTTTGCCCCTTATTTTTGTTTTATACAGAATAATTAAAAATCATACCGCAAGAAACTACCTGCTACTTGCCTTTAGTTTAATTTTTTATGCCTGGGGCGAACCAAAGTTTATTGTACTTATGCTTTTGTCTATAACAATAAACTATCTGTCCGGACTGCTCATAGACAGGTTTCGACGATACAAAGTTTTAATTTTAATTTGTAGTATAGCCTTTAATTTGGCCTTGTTGGGCTATTTTAAGTATTTTAATTTCTTCACGGAAATACTTCTCGGATTCACAGGAAACGAGATAACCTTTGCGCAAATTGCCTTGCCTATCGGTATTTCATTCTATACCTTCCAGGCAATGTCTTATGTTATAGATTTATTCAGAGGAACCATAAAAGTACAAAAGAATTATATGAAGTTGGCTTTGTACATTTCTTTCTTCCCACAATTAATTGCAGGGCCTATTGTAAAATATCGTGATATCGACGCCCAAATAGACGACCGGCAGATAACGCCGCAAAAAACAGCCTATGGTATTCGCAGGTTTGTGCTCGGGCTTGCAAAAAAGGTTATTATCTCTAATGCCGTTGCTTTGGTTGTAGATAACATATATTTGCAAGGCACAGAAAATGTATCGACCTCACTTGCATGGGTCGCCGCCATTTGTTACATGATACAAATATATTTCGATTTTTCCGGTTACTCGGACATGGCAATCGGTTTAGGCCAAATGTTCGGTTTCAAATTCCTCGAAAATTTCAATTATCCGTATATTTCAAAATCCATACAAGAGTTTTGGCGAAGATGGCACATTTCTTTGTCTACTTGGTTCAAAGAATATGTATACATACCCTTAGGCGGAAACCGAAAAAGCGCACTTCGCACATATATAAACCTAACAATAGTTTTTTTGCTGACGGGTTTGTGGCACGGCGCAAGTTGGAGCTTTGTAATTTGGGGTCTATATAACGGCCTCTTCCTCATAATAGAACGCCTATTTCTCGCTAAGTTGCTCGACAGGTGCAGACTTAAATTTATCAACGTGATATATTCGATGTTTGTTGTGCTCATAGGTTGGGTTATTTTCAGGGCAGAAACACTTACGGACGCAAAAAACATGCTGGGCGCCATGTTTACGCCGACAGTCGGAGACCCGGCTTTAAGTGTCGGACAGTTTTTCGATGGCTATACAATGATGATAGTTGTTATCGGGTTTTTGCTTTGCGGCTGGTTGCAACTGTACTTTAAAGGGTTTAAACATCAACTTTACGACGACAAAAAAACATATAAATGGGAATATCCGGTTGTTTTCGGGTTATTTATTCTTTGCATAATTCTTATTTCGAGCAACAGTTATAACCCATTTATATATTTTAGATTCTAAGGAGCAAAATGAAAAACAAAAGTTCAAAAATATTTGTAGCTATTTTTACACTTATGCTCGTTGTTCCGGGGTTACTGTTTTTTGTGTGGGCGGGTAACGATACCCTGACACAAACAAACGAACAAAGAGAATTGGCCGAGCTTCCTATAATAGAAGAAGACACAGAAATCGCAGATGTTGTTGCGGGCTTTGAAGACTACTACACCGACAGAATCCCTTTCAGAAGCCAGATGTTGCAATTTAACGCATACGTAAACTACGAATTGTTTAACCGTTCTACGGTTCCGAGGGTTGTTATCGGCAAGCATGACTGGCTGTTTTTTAACGATCCGGACGACGGTGACACAATGTACAATGCCGTTGCCGGAACATACTTTACCGACGACGAGTTAATTAGAATGACGACAAATGTACTTAAACTTCAAGAAATAGCCACTGCAAACGGTGCAACATTAACACTGCATATAGCACCAAACAAAGAACTTGTTTACCAAGAGTATTTCCCCGATCAATACACCGTCGTCAACGAGACTCAAAGGGTAGAACAGCTCATTGCCCATTTAGAGCAACATACCGATATTAATATTGTGTATTCAAAAGACGTTTTGTTAGAACAAAAAGAAAATCATGAAGTTTTTTATAAGACCGACACCCACTGGAATTATATAGGCGCATATTACAGCTCCGTAGAATTGTTGCAGTCTATTGGCCTAAGTTTAGAACCGGCCGACATAACTGTTGTTGACGGAACTGATCGAGTCGGCGATCTTGCTATTATGGCAATGATACAAGACTATATCCCTCCGGATAACGATTATAAAATAGAAGGTTATATGGATAATATTACGGTGACAGGAGACCCCCTTGTTTATTCGCTCGAAGTTCGAGCCGAATCTACAATAAATAATGGCAGGAGCCTGCTAATGCTTCACGATTCCTTCAACTCCGCAATGCTCCCCTACACCACCAAAAATTTTGATAAATCTGTGTTCAAACTATATTCATACGCATTTTTCGGCGAGAACGAAACTGCCTATTCTTTCAGCAATGATGTTATAACCGAACAACCGACAGACATTATTTTTTCTTTAGCCGAAAGAAACTTGCCTATGTTACAATGGTTTGAAATAATATAAAATATATTTAAAACAACATACCCAAACAACCGTATTTACTGTTTCGTATACGGTTGTTTTTTTGTAATCTTATCCGCCGTCCTTTCCGGTTTACCAATTAATAGCAAAACGAAACCGCAAGTTTTAACTACTTGCGGTTTCTCGTATGTGTTATTACTAATTCATTCTTTAAGACGGTTCGTTTGTGTCGTCGCCCGGCTCTGTCGGTGGTTCTACTATCGGGCTCGGGTTTGCACTCGGGCTTGCACTTGCACTCGGGTTTGCACTCGGGCTTGCACTTGCACTCGGGCTTGCACTTGCACTCGGGCTTGCACTTGCACTCGGGCTTGCACT
>CAYJNC010000263.1:0-3109 GCA_964371185.1 uncultured Christensenellaceae bacterium | reverse complement strand
GAATCTGCAATTCTTTGCAACTCTGCCAAAACAAACTCGGGAATAATTATTTCACCTTCAAACATTCCGGTCTTACAAATGTCAAATATTCTACCATCGATGATAACACTTGTATCGAGTATTTTAGGTGTCGAAATCACATTTTTCTTGTTATTAGACTTCCCGTTCTTTCTGTCGTTGAAATAATCCCAAAGTTCCTTCCACCTGCGAACACCCATTCTTGTGCCTAAGGCACCGAATATGATGTAAACTATTATAGTGAGCGGAATGGAAACCCACGGCGTGGGTATAAGACCTATAACAAGCGAAAACAAAGCCGCTACTATCAAGCCGATAATAAGCCCTATTGCACCTGCCAAAAGGGCAACCGAAGAAGCACCTTCAAAATCAGACTCTATCTTTTTAATTCCTCGCATAATTGCGTTGGCAAACCGCTTTGAAAACATTAAAAATATAATTCCGAATAAAACAGCACTTAATACATAAATCAAAAATATAATTCCGTGAGATAAAAACGAAGCTGTGGAAACGCCCGTAAAAAATTCGTACATATTCTGTACCAATAAAAATACGGCCGGCCCGATTATTATTCCAATAACGGTTATAAACGCCCTTAAGATTTTAACTATCATAACACTATTACCTCCTTTCTCAATTTCTAACAAACTCTTATAAAAAAAGCCTTAGTTTTCTTCGGCTTTTTGGTTTGCATCTTTTTTATTATACAGTATTTCGATAAATATACAACAAATACTTATTATTTTTAATAAAAATTCAACATTTATTAAAAAACTCGGTCAAAAACTTCAAACAGAGTTTTTACCCCAACAACTTCCACACCCAAGTGTTTTTGTTTTTCTAAACTCTGAGTAGGAACAAAAATTCGCTTTATCCCCATCCGTTCGCACTCCGCTATCCTACGGGAAAGCATATTCACGTGGCGAATTTCTCCCGCCAAACCAATTTCGCCGATAAAAGCAGTGTCAGGAGGTATAGACGCACTTCTCAAAGAGGAAACTATCGCCATACTGAGCGCTAAGTCGGCAGCATGTTCTTTTATTTTTATGCCTCCGGCAACATTTACAAATATATCTTGCGTGTATAATTTAAGCCCTATCTTCTTTTCAAGCACAGCACAAATCATGTATAGTCGGTTTACATCCGCACCCGAACAAAGCCTCCTCGGAATGTTTATTTGTGTATGCGAGCACAGCGCCTGAATTTCAAGCAACATCGGCCGCGTCCCCTGAGTTGCGGCAAAAACACAAACACCGTCTAACTTTGCCTTGTTATCCGGCAACAACATGGTCGGGTTTAACACTTCTTCCATGCCTGTGTCTCTCATCTCAAAAACACCTATTTCGTCCGTACTGCCAAAACGATTTTTAACCGCACGCAAAATACGCAAATTAGAAGTACGTTCCCCTTCAAAATACAACACCGTGTCTACCATGTGCTCTAACACCCTCGGGCCGGCAAGCGCACCTTCTTTTGTTACATGGCCTATAATAAAAGTAGCAATTCCACTTTTTTTTGCAAGCGTGGTAAGTTTTGCCGCACATCCTCTGACTTGTGCAACGCTCCCCGGCGCAGACGAAAGATTACTGTCGTAGAGCGTTTGTATAGAATCTACAATTAAAAACTTTGGTTTTTCCTCTGCCGCACCTAAAACAATGCTGTTGACTTCCGTTTCCGCCATCAAAAACACGCCGTCATCTATGTTTAAGCGTTTTGCGCGCATCTTAACCTGCGAGGGCGATTCTTCACCCGATACATACAAAACCTTTCCGTACGAAGAAAGTTTTTTCGCCACCTGCAAAAACAAGGTAGACTTTCCTATGCCGGGTTCTCCTCCCGATAAAACGACACTGCCGGGCACGACACCGCCGCCCAAAACACGGTCGAATTCTCTGATATCCGAGCTAAACCTCTTTTCCTGCTCAGAAGGAATATCCGCAAATGTATAGATCTTTGCGGCCTTTGCGCTTTTTAATGCACCACCCTTAATTTCTGTCGGCATTTCTTCTTCTATCAGTGTATTCCAATTGTCACATCCCGGACACTTTCCCAACCATTTTACGCTCGTGTATCCGCATTCGGCGCAGACAAACCTCGTTGTGCTCTTTGCCATAACCCCTCCTTAATGAACATGTGCATACATAACAACTTCGTCGGCCGTCACGCCGTCTGTTATGTCGTAGTAGGTTAACGCCGCATCGTCGACGTTCGCCAGAATACTTTTTGTAATATCGGAGGTAAGCGGAAATGAATTTAATTCTCTTGTGTAGCAAATATAAATTCTTTCGTCTTTTGTGTAGGCAACAAAATCTTCTCCGAGTTCGTAGTTTAGCACATTTTCTGCAATTTTTATGGGCGTATCACCGGCAACGCTAAGCATTAAATCTCCGGTGACAATGTCTTGCTCTGTCGCAAAAACAATGTCTTGTCCGTTCGTCTTTGGCGAAAAAACATTTGTTTCCATGTCGTAATTATCGTATTTCGCTAAACCGTCTTCTATTACCATACGTTTTAATGTACCCTCAACAATTCCGTCTTGCAAAGAAGTTTCGCTCCACACCAAATCACTGTCTGAAATATCAACCGCACTGTTTCCTACCTCTATGTTTTGATACAGTTTAACGGTAACCGCTTCCCTCGTGCTTAAATCATAGGCATATAACCTTTGGGTTTCGTCTCCTGCCCACTGCATAAACGCAAGCATGTTTCCGCTCAGCGAAAGCTCGGGCTGTGCATAGCCGTATTCTTTAATAACAAATTGCTTTTCATTCACCAAGTCATAACCGACTATCCTGCCACCACCTGCAGAAAGGCTGTCTAACCACACGGCATAGTTACCCGACATCATAGGTTGCAGTAAATTGTCGTATTTTTTTTCGATATTATTTAAAAACAACAGTTCTTCCGTCACCGTGTCGTATATTGCCACCGAATCAAGCTGGATAACCTCGCTTTTGTCTACGGCAGTTGTGAAAATAATTTTCTCGCCCACCATGTACGGATCGTTTTTTATTGTGTAGCCCGGCAAATACATTTCCTGCGGGTTAAGTTCGTCTTCATACAACTCCTGCTCTTTTTCGGTAAATCTGCC
>CAYJNC010000262.1:0-3112 GCA_964371185.1 uncultured Christensenellaceae bacterium | reverse complement strand
TGCTAAAGCTACGTTTTTTGCCTTGAACTGCAAGCCAAATCAGCAAAATTTCATAAATCGGACTTTATCAGCACGCCCTTTTTGGTTTTGCGGACAGTTTTCTTCTAAAATATATAAACTTTTCTCGGTCATTATTTTTAATCCTTTCGCTTACAGTAGGTCTTTTTCAATGTTTGCATAATTTTCAAAACACGCTTGTCTTTAATGCTATACACAACGGTCTGTGCCTTTTTATCGTAATCTAATATGCCGTTAGACTTTAATATTGCAAGATGTTGAGAGATTCCCGATTGTGTTATTTCTAACTTTGCCAAAAGTTCTCCGACACTCATGGGTTTTTCTCCTAATTCGCAAAGAATGAGTAAACGGTTTTCGTTTGCCAAAACTTTAAGTAAGTCTGCCATTTGCTTTGCATTTTTCTTCATTTCTTTCATCTTGCTTTCCTCCGTGTTTAACCCTACATATTCCTTGTGTCATCGTACCCATAGGGCAATAGACACAAAACCCTTTAGGTTTAAATAATAACATAGTTAGTAACCCAATAATAGTGGAGGTCATCATAATTCCGTAAAAACCAAAGGCAAATTGCGCTATAAAAGGCGTAACACTTGCATTGCTTGCAAATTCCCACGGAACATTAAACACCCATAGCAAAGTTATTGCTTCGCTCAGATTTTTGCTACCCGCCGCCACCAAATATGTGTTTACTACCATAATAATAAACATGGTCATGAAGAAAGCCAAAAAGCCGTAACGGAAATAGGGTGTACGCATAAACTTTGGCAACGGTTTATTTAAAGAAAGTTTTTCACCTATTTTTGCAAAAAGTTGCCCTCTGCCGCAAAATTTGTGGCAGTAGATTTTATTTCCGGTAATCATTGCAATTAGCAGAGGTGTGATAAAAAATATCATGCCGAGCCACGCAAAAATAATGTTAAAAAATCCAAGTGCGAAATATGCAATTTCTATTATCCATAAAAATTCGTACCACTGATTCTTTTTCATATCGCCACCTCATAAATTTCAATAACCGAAGCCGGACAAATTTTCACACACAAACCACAGCCGACACATTTTTCTAAGTCTATTCGCACCCGTACCCCATCGGTAACAGACATAGCGTTCTTAGGACATTTTTTTAAACACGTTCCGCAGGCAACACATAAATTGCTTGCAACGGCAAACCGCTTTTTTTTCATTGTTTCCCCTTTCTTTATACAGTATATCAGTAAATACTAATATACTGTATAAAGATGCTTTTGTCAACATAAAAAGAGAATAAAAAAGCCACAGCGGTTTTGCTATGGCCTCTTGCTAATATATATCTGTGGGTTTTTGGGTTATCTTACCAAACTTTATCCAAAGGTACGGCCATGGCTCTGCCCCATTCGTTACCGCATCTTGGGCAAACAAAATGGCCATATGGATGATCGGGATATAACCTTTCCCATCTAACACCCTGTAATTGGCAGTTGACACATTTTTGAACAAGCGGAACTTCGCCGGAACAGCCTCCGCCGGAAACATTTCCGAGCTCTTCGTCTGAAATATCTCCTGTTTTATTTATGTCTGCAAATTGTTTTTCAGCTTCTTCTTTACTTAGTTCAAAACCGTTTTCTTTTGCAAGCTCAAAAAGTTCTTGTGCGCTTTTGCAGGCCTTAATTTTTTCCATCATTTCGGGTGTAAATTGTATTAACATATTATCCTCCAATATTAATAAGTATATTTGTTATATATATTTATACGTAACCGACACATAAAATGGTTAATTTATTTTTAAATAAATTATTTTACGCTTAAACATTCGTGCACGGCAAGCAAATTTTCTTTAGGAGTATGCTTTGGCACTTCGCAACCGGCCGCACTGATATATTTGTCACCGCCAATGTTAACGCAGTCTTGCACAGCAGAACGCACATCGGCTGTTGTGCCTTGCAATAAAACGGCAACGGGGTCGTAGTTACCCGAAATAGATATTTTATCTTTGTAAAGGTCTAAGGCTTTGTCTATGGGGACCATCCAATCTACGTCTAAAATGTCTATGACGTCTACGGGTAGTTGGTCTAAGAAGGGTTCTATGTTGCCACAAATATGCAGTTTAGTCTTGCCGCCTTGTTCTCTTATGTGTGTAAGTATCTTTCGCTGATACTCTTGTGCGAGCTCCCTATAAACGTTCGGGCCGGCTACGGAAGAAATTGCGTCTCCTACGCCTATTATGTCGGCTCCTGCCCTGATTTGTGCGGTGGCAAAAAGTTTCGCCTGTTCTAAACAAATTTCTAAGAGTTCCCTAACGAACTCGGGTTCTTCGTATAGATCCATTAAAAAATTGTTAACCCCGCGTAAATCCGCAGATTCCGCAAAACAACCTTCCACCCAACCGCAAAGCGGGTATTCGTCACCCATTTGCTTCTTATATTCTTCAATTGTCAAAACGCACTCTGTCATACGTTTTCCGTCCTCGGCTTTTTTCGGCTTTAAATTTTTTATTGCCGTTATGTCTTCGAGCAAATGAACTTTCGGATAGGGGACATCGTCTTCGGGGAAAACAACATCTGTTCCGAAATCATGGGCTTCTGTCATAGGGTCTGACATTACCGTCAGAATGTCTATGCCGTATTTTTGGGCACAAGCAATGTTGCCTTGTACCTTTTTTTTATAGTCGGTACAAAATTCTTTGTAGGGCACACCTATTTCTACCGCACCAAACTGCATTATGATATTAAAATTTGGAATTTTATCTACCGGATTTCCTTCTAAACGAGCCAAAACTCTTTCTTTTGCGTTCATTTTAAAACCCCTCTCATACTATTAAATTGGAATAATTACAAGTTAATTATATCATGTGTTGTCGATAAAAAAAAGAAAATACGGTTGTTGGTTAAAAAAATATTCAGCTATGTTTCTGTAGTTGTAATGAAGCAAAAACCGCTAATAAATAGCGGTTTTCTGCTTTGTGTTGTATGGACGAACAAATTTGCCGTTCGGCCATACAATCTTTTAAATATGTGTAAATTAGTTTAAGTCGATCAGCTTTGCGGTAATGCCGTCTACCGCATTTCATTCGTTCCCCATATTGTCGATGGTTTGGGGCTCTCCCCAGGCTTGCAACATG
>CAYJNC010000261.1:0-3144 GCA_964371185.1 uncultured Christensenellaceae bacterium | reverse complement strand
GCAGCAATCCTAATAAAGTTGATTCCCGAACTTTCGACAAAATATTGGTTTTTTACTCCTACGGAACAGGTTGAACTTTCTTCAATAGACATAGCCGCCGAATATGCAAAATCTTTGCTATACGGCAAGACCACCGAACATTTCTACCTAATTTGCCTGAATCCTTCCTATAAAATTATTCATACCGAATGTTTAAGCAAAGGGACTCCCACGCAAACTCCCGTCTCTATTCGCAGGGTTGTAGAGGTAGCCATAAGAAACAACGCCGACAAACTAATAATATTGCATAATCATCCGGGCGGCAAGCCTTCGCCCAGCCAAAAAGACATATCCGTCACCATTCAAATTGTAAATGCCTTAGAGGCACTGCAAATAGTTCTTGTAGATCACCTAATAATATCGGACAACGACTACTACAGTTTCGCCTCCCAACAACTTATCAGAAAAAACGTTCTACCCGCAGAAGCCGCCGCCGCACAATACTCTACCACTTTGTAACAAACACCTGCCCACCCATTAAAAAGCACTTGATTTGCTTTTGCTAACCAACTCCCAACAAAAGTAATACTTGAATTCCAGCAATAAATATTGTATAATTTTATTCTAAAGAAGCAATAATACGAAAAATGGTTTTTGGGAGGAAAATTAATGGCAATCGAATTTTTTCAAATAAAAGAAAAGGATTCAGATTTAGTAGAACAGTTAATTCAAATTGAAACTTCTGCATATGAAGGTGAAGCCTTAGACGTCTTTGAGCTAATAGCAATGCTAAGACATGCAAGGGTTTATGTTGCGGTAGAATATGACGAAGTTTTGGGTTCTGTTTATTTTATGCGTAATTTCGACAACCCCGAAAAAGCTTTTCTTCACAGCATTAACATAGTAGACCCTCAGGCAACACCGCAACTCGCAACGTCTTTGCTAAACATTGCGTTCGCCGACATGAGAACTTTTGGTATACAGTTCATTGAAGTAAATGTCGACCCGTCAAACTATCGTGCGCTCAAAATATACCGCGAACAACTCGGTTTTGTTGCAAGCGACAGTATGCAAAGCGAAATCTTAGAAGGCGAAGAAATCTTAATGCTCCAAAAAGAACTTTAATTGCATTAAATAACCAAAGGCTGTTACATTCATATTATGTAGCAGCCTTTTTTGTTCTTTTATTAAGATGAAAATTTAACTCTCCGAATTTTTTAGGGGATAAAGTGTCTGACCCTAAATTCGGCACCCATGTTTTCCGCTATTTCTCTGCAAGTATTAATGTCCTCTTCGCTTATTACGTCTACAACCGAAAGCGTTACACGAATACCGCATTCTACACATTTTTTTGCAAACTCAAGCATGTGTGTAAAACCTTTTTCGCCATAAATACTTTTTACCACCGAATCATACTTTTTTGCGTCTGCTTCGTTCAGGCTGATAGAAATTTGGTCAACAACCTTCGCCAAACTTGGTGTTACATCTTTTCCATAGTATTCATTAGCATGACCGTTCGTGTTTACACGAACATGTCCTCCGTAGCTTTTAACGTACTCCGCCACTTCTATCAACACTTCCAAACGCAACGTAGGCTCACCAAAACCGCAAAACACAACGTCTTTGGGTTTGTCTTGCAACTGCAAAATAATATCTCTTGCCGTGGGCTCTTCTTTTAACCACAAATCGTAACCACCCACGCCGTCTCCCGTTCTTCTTACACAAAACTCGCAATCGTTCGTACATTCATTAGTCAAGTTTATATATGTTTTGTCATCTATCTTATATGTGTAAATATTCAAACAATATTCCTACTTTCTTTAAATTCCGAATACCATTTTAGCATTTCTTAATGTCATGTCTTCAATTTCTTCGACCGAAACATTGCGCACTTCCGCTAACTTTTGCGCCACAAAAGAAACATACTCGGGTGTATTTCTTTTGCCTCTGTATGGAATAGGCGTTAAATATGGGCAGTCTGTCTCTATTAAAATTTTATCAGAAGGCACACATTTTGCCACTTCAACGGTTTTTTTCGCATTCTTAAATGTGAGCGAACCGCCAAATGCAATATAGTAACCCATATTAAGCATAATTTCCATCGTTTCCACACTACCCGAAAAACAATGTATCACACCGCTGACCGTCGGAAATTGTTCCAACACCGAAACAACGTCTTTTGTTGCCTCTCTGCTGTGTATTACAACCGGCAAATCAAGCTCTTTTGCAAGCTGCATTTGCTCGCAAAACACTTCTCTTTGTACGTCTCTTTCGCTGTGATCGTAATAATAATCTAACCCTATTTCGCCAATAGCCACAACTCGCTTGTTTTTTGCAAGTTCCGTCAATTCTTTTTTCGTGTTGCCGTCCCACTCACTTGCACTGTGCGGGTGCAACCCCACTGTTGCGTATACAAAGTCATACTTGTTCGCAAACTCTACCGCCAGATAAGAGGTTTCCAAATCAGAAGCATTTTCTACGATGCCACAAACATTTTTCTGCGGCAATTCTTTCATCACGCTGTCCCTGTCTTCGTCATACCTCTCGTCTAACATATGTGTGTGTGTATCAAATAACATATTATTACCCTACTATCAACCCATCTTTAGCGTCTGCACTTACAAGCGCAATGTTCGGGTTGTCTCCTACCGCCAAAATCATGCCCTCAGACAATGTACCCCTAAGCTTTGCCGGTTTTAAATTGGCAACAATAATAACCGTCTTAGAAACCATTTCTTCGGCCGTAAAGCTCTCTCTTATTCCGGAAACTACGGTGCGTTCTTCGTCTCCGCATTTTAAACGCAGTTTCAACAGCTTATCCGAGCCTTCTAAAGGTTCGCACGCAATAACTTTTGCCGTTTTAAGCTGAACTTTTTTAAAATCTTCTATCGAAATTTGCTCAGCTTCTTTTGTCTGAGCCTTAGTCTCTTTTTGCTTTTTCTCTTCTTTTTGGGGAGCGCTAAGTTTTTGCAACTCTTCCAATTCTTTTTTAACATCAATCCGCAAAAACAATGCTTCGCCCTTGCAAACACGCGAACCCGCAATGTCTGCACCATAGGTTTTAATGCTTTCAAACGTGGCTAATTCTTTTTGTGTTATCCCAAGTTGCTCTCTCATCATTGCAGCACTGTTTGGCATAACACTTTCGATTATAACGCTAACTAT
>CAYJNC010000260.1:0-3153 GCA_964371185.1 uncultured Christensenellaceae bacterium | reverse complement strand
TTTTTATTTACACTTGCATAATATGTTGATGCACTCGTATTATCTCTTATACCTGCACCACTTCCCGTGTTCACACTTCCATAATATGTTGATGCACTAACATTCTTTGGAGTACTAAAATAACTTGTTCCATGCACATAACTACTACTCTTATAACTCGCCTTCATTCCGTCTATATCTTCTAAATTAACCGGGTCATTATAGCAATAGGTGTATGCGTTCAGGCTCAAAGGTGCAGATAGCGCTCCTTTTAATATGTCCTCTTGCGAGAACCTCATCATGGCAGGTTCATATTGTCTGGCTCTCAAGTTAAGCATTCCGGTTTTTTCGTTGTACCCCTAACCGGTATAGACGTATCCGACCACTACAACCGTCAACTGCTCTCCAAACGGTGTGTACATTCTACTCCTTACCTGCATGATTGCGCCTTTTTCGCTTATTTCTTGCGCAACACTTCCGCCACCGTCATACACATAATATTCTCTTTGTCCGCCGTCTGTAATACTTCCTATACGTTCAATACCGTACTCATACGTTGTTGTTCCCTCGGCAGTTTTTTCTTGCAACACCGAATAATATGACAATGTTGCATCGTATATAAACTCGGTCTTTTCCCATTCTCCGCCGGATATATCTTCAACCTCATAATCTTCTTGCAACAACAACTCTTCTAAACGTTCTCTGCTTCCCTCTCCCTTCGTCTGTTGCTCTGTTTTCATGTTCATTGCATCATACGTATACTGCTCACGGTAGCCGTCATAACCGGTATACCCGACTATATTGCCCCTCATGTCGTATTCGTATGTATCCGTCAACTCACCCAATGTTTTTTGCGTTAAATTGCCGTTTTGGTCATAAGTGTAATTTATTTCGCCGTTTTCGCTCTCCATCGTGCTCAATTGGTTTGCTTTTGTGTACGTCATGAATATTTCGGCTTGGTCAACCGTTTTTTGTGTCATGTTTCCTACCGAGTCGTAAGCATATGTTTCGGAATAAACTTCGTCTTCGTTTAATTGCTTAAACTCGCTTATTTGCCCTAAAACGTCATAGCCATATTCATTTGTATAGATATTTCCCTTTTCTTCCCTCGTCTCCTTTGTTATCTGCGCATTTGCATTATACTCATAAGAAAACTCTATATCCGTTATACCAACAGATTTTTGATTTGTCAAATTCCCCACACTATCATATTCATAGTTTGTGGTGATTCCGCCCGATATTGTTTGTGTTCTCTGCCCTATTTCGTCATATTTATAGGTTGTAACTTCGCCGTCTATTCCCGTTACTTGTGTTAGCCTATCCATAACATCGAACTCATACTCTACCACACTCTCATCGGGGTAAATTACGCTGTCTCTTCTGCCATAGTTGTCATAGGTATATTGTACCACATTTTCTTTTGTGTCGGTTACCGAAATTAATTCGCCTTTGTCGTTATATTGATATTCACTTTCTCCGGCCTCGCTCTGCATTTTGGTGAACATGCCTACTTCGTTGTAATCATACAATATTTCCGTTCCGTCCGAATATTTCTCGCTCGTAACCTGTCCTAATCCATCATGTTCAAACACAATTTCCGTTCCGTCCGCACGAGTTACGTTCCTAAGCCAACCTTCTTTTGTGTATTCATATAAAACGCTGTTTCCGAGCGGGTTTATTTCTTCAGTCAAATTGCCTGCCTCGTCATGAACATAGGTTGTTTGGTTGCCGTTTGCATCAACCACCTTTTCCAATTCACCAAGCGCGTTATATTCATACTCGGTTATGTTATTAAGAGCATCTTTCACGCTTGTCATGTTACCCAACTCGTCGTAGGTATATTCGGTTTTGTTACCCAGCTCGTCTTCATACGACACCGAATTACCGATAACATCATAGCCCTGTTTTTCTACACTGCCGTCTGCATATATAATGTCTAACAGCCACGACATTTCGTTGTAAGTGTATTTGGTTTGCTCCCCTATTGCATTCGTTTCACCTATCAAGTTGCCCAGGGCATCGTATTCAAATAAAGTTTTGCTTCCGTCCGGCAGGGTTACAGCCGTCCTTCTTCCAAGTTCGTCGTACTCATATTGTATTGCCCTACCGCCATTCACCTCGCTTACCACATTTCCCATGGCATCGTAGGTGTACAGGGTAGACATTCCACTCCTCGGCGTTGATTTTAACACCTGCCCAATTTCGTTATATTCAACACTTTCCGATGTGTTATCCGGATAAAGTATTTTTATCATTCGGTTCATTTGATCGTACGAAAAACGTATGGTGTTGCCGTTTGCATCTTCAACACTTTTAATGTTACCTACATTGTCATACTCATATTTTGTGATGTTGCCGTTTGCGCAGGTAAGCAGTGTTGAAGACCGAAAAACATACAGCAATTCTATTTTCGGGATAGAGAAAAAAGCACTGCCATTTTTGTTGTGCGCCACAAACATGTTGCTACACGACATAGACAATCCAAACATCATACACGGAAATTCGCTTGAAAAGCGTGTGCAAGACTACAAAGAAACCGACCGCTTCGATGTTATTATTATGAATCCACCCTATGGCGGAAACGAAAAAAACAGTGTAAAGCAAAACTTCCCTGCCGATTTAAGAAGCAGTGAAACTGCCGATCTGTTTATGTCTGTAATTATGTATCGACTAAAAAAGAATGGACGGTGCGCCATCATACTCCCCGACGGTTTTTTGTTTGGAACAGACAATGCAAAAATTGCAATCAAGCAGAAATTAATGTCTGAATTTAACTTACACACGGTTATTCGTATGCCCCACAGCGTTTTTGCGCCCTATACGTCTATCACTACCAACATTTTGTTTTTTGACCGTACCGGGCAAACAAACGAAACTTGGTTTTATAGGTTAGACATGCCGGAGAGCTACAAAAATTTCTCTAAAACCAACCCTATGAAGATAGAGCATTTTGCACCGGCTATGGATTTGTAGAATAATAAAGAAGAGATTAATATAGATGGTTTTGATAAGGCTAAGAAATACACATTAGAAGAAATTGTTGCAAGAAATTACAATATAGATTTATGCGGATTTCCGCACGAGGAAGAAGAGATTTTGTCCCCACACGAGCTTATTCATCATTATCAGGAAAAACGGACGAGCCTTAATGCCGATATAGACAGAGTATTAGCA
>CAYJNC010000259.1:0-3165 GCA_964371185.1 uncultured Christensenellaceae bacterium | reverse complement strand
AAGAGGGTGGTTAAGTGTTGTGTTGAAGAAACGTTTATTCGTAAAAAATACGATGTTTAGCACCTAAAATGTAACAGCAAATTTACAGTATCTGAGAAAAAAGTTGTAATAATAAAAAATGAAGCAAAAAATTGTTAAGTTGCACAAAAATAATTTAGCAAACAAATCATTTTTTAAAATCATTAAAAACTAATGTAAAAAAAACAAAAGTAGGTTATACTTATAATATTGTAGATTATCTAAAGATTTTTTGCTAACAGTTTGTAATTTGTATTTTGTCATCATTATTTTTAAGGAGATACAAAGGCAGAAAAATTGCCTTCAAACAATATATGAAAACTATGCGTATAAAAAATTTATTTGTGATTGTTGCCTTTTTGTTTTTCATACTCGGGTTTGAAAACGGAGGGTTTCAACGGGCTTTTATAGAAGTGGCACAGGCGTTTTCTTTGTCTAATACCCAAACGGGTATTTTAGTGGCGTTGCAATTTATTGCAATAATGTCTGCGCCCTTAATATTTGGGAATATTGCGGATAAAATCGGAAAAAAGAAAGTGCTCATGTTTGCAATTCCGCTTTTTGCTTTCGGCTGTTTCATTGCAGGGAGTGCAACGTTGGTCGGAGCCTTTGCGGCGGGTGTTTTCATATTAGGTGCGGGCTACGGAATAACAGAGTGCCTTTTTTCGGCAGCACTTTCAGATAGCAAACCGGAAAATGCCGAGCGCGCACTTTCTTTATCGCAGGTTTGTTTCAGTGCCGGAGCGGTGTTAGGACCTATAATAACCTCGTCTTTAATTAACATTGGTTTTAGTTGGAACATAGTCTTTATTATTTCGGGAATAAGTTTTTTAGTGGTATTTCCTTTCTTTTTGCTTACGGTGTTTAAAAAGAATATTGAAATTCATACAATCGAAAAAAAATCTTTCTTTTCATTATTTAATGGTGGTATATTAATATTTTTTGCATTATGCCTGTTTTTATACCTCTGTATAGAAAACGGGTTTGTATTTTACATAGATTCGTTTTACAGTAAACAATTGTCCGAAGCGACACTCGGAACGTATGCTATTTCATTTTTTTGGATAGGCAGTATTGCCTCGCGACTTTTATTCGGACTGTTAAAAATAAACATGATGAAATTATTGTCTGTGTTATATGTATTGATGATATTGTTGTTGTTGTTGGTTACAATGCAAAGCAATCCAAATGCAGGGATAATTATTTCTTTTTGCATTGGGTTTGTATCCGGACCGTTTTTTCCGGTGTTGGTCGGAGGCGCTACGAAGCAGTTTCCAAATAATACCGGTGCGGCGGCAAGCGTTATGATGGCGGCGGCCGGTTTGGGTGGTTCGTTTGCACCTTTTATTTTAGGTGTGGTGGCAGATGCGGGAGGTTTCCGGATGGCACTGTTTGTGCTGGTTATTTGCGCAGTATTGGGCAGTGTATCGTTTTTAATGGTTAAGAAAAAGGCGATGAACCCTATGGGCAATGAGAAATAGAGCATATTATTGATGTTTTTATGACCTGAAAAATATACAAAATAAAAAAGTTCTCGCTTTGTGATAACTTTAATTTTTTCTTAATACAGCTATTGAACCCGGTTGATGTTGCTATTTAATCATCATATAATCAGTTGCTGTTTCTACCTATAAAACGAATAACGTCGTGAATAGTGGTTGGTTTTGAGAAGAAATATCCTTGGATATAATCGCATTTGCAAGAAATACACAAATCTTTTTGCTCGGATTCTTCTATTCCCTCGACGATAATTTTTTTGTTGGTAGCCTTGATTCCGAGTATTAGATATTCAAAGAATTTTCTGTTTTCCGGTGTTTTAGTGGCAGAAAGCAAAAGGCTCCTGTCTATTTTAATTATGTCAAGCGGTAAATCTAAGAATACACTCATGTTTGAGTACTCTATTCCAAAGTCATCAAGCTCGAAAATAAATGCTTTTTCCTGCATTTCTTTCATAACGGTTTTCATATTAAAGGCATCCGAAATAAGAACCCTTTCCGTAATTTCAATTTTAATCATAGAGGGTGGAATATTGTATTTTGATAATATGGCCATAACATCTTTAATCATATCGGGCAAGATAAATTGGTAGTAGGGGAAGTTGACCGAAACAGACTCAAACTGTTCTCCTAATTGATTATTATCTAACAATTCTCGTAAGTCCCTACATACAATCTCTAATACCTCGTATGTGATTTTTGTAATGATACCGTTTTTCTCGGCTAATTCGATAAAGCTGTTTGGATACAATAATTTGTCATTATCAAGCATTCTCACCAAGGCCTCAGCCTTAGTGAATGTATTTTTTTCAACAGAGAAAATTGGTTGGTAGTGAACTGTAAAGTTGTTATTGGTAAGGGCATCTTTAATTTTTTGTGTCATCAAATTTGTTTCGGACATGTCTTGCATAATTGAAATATCATATAGGTACCTTGCGTCGCCGGATTTTTCTTTCAATGTGCGTACAGAGTAGTCAGCAACCGAAATTAAATCTTTTGCGTTTTTTGAAAAATCAGGATAATCTACCCTAACAAAAATCACATCTAAAATGACATCTAATCCTTCTATTGAAATCGGTTGGTTGAGTTCGTCTACAGCGGCGTCTACCGACATGAAATATTCATGGCTTAAGTTTTTTGAGAGAATTGCAAACTCGTCGCCACCATATCTATATGTTTTATATATTGAAAATTTCTTAGAAAGTTTCTCAGAAATTAATCTTAATAGTTTGTCGCCTGTTTCAAGCCCATATCGCTCATTTACACTTTTAAAATTACGCAAGCTTATTATGTATAGCGAAAAACTCTCGTTATTTTTAATGCTCTCGTTTATTTTATGAGTTAGGGCGATTCTGTTATTTATACCTGTTAAATGATCAGCCGATTTTCGCACATTTTGAATATACAGATGTACGATTAAAATTCCTACGGTATAACTTGCGCCGGTAAGGATAACATCGTCCATAAAGAATTGCAGCAAAATTAAACTTAAAGACAAAGCAAAAGTAAAACTTAATACTTGCATTACTTCTTTATATACAGTTTTCATGTTTTTAATCGCAAGAAATAATAACATCAACACATAAAATGCGTTAACAACAAAAGGCGCCTGATACCAATCGGCCCTTATGTAATAATTGTTTTCGTCAAT
>CAYJNC010000258.1:1945-3179 GCA_964371185.1 uncultured Christensenellaceae bacterium | reverse complement strand
CTTTTGAAAAAATTGCTTTTACGGGTGAAGAAGTTAATTTGAACGACGTTAAATTGTTGGCGCCGACTCAGCCTAAAAACATTGTTGCGGTGGGGTTAAACTATAAAACCCATGCAATGGAAATAGGAATGCCCCTTCAGGAAGAGCCGTTAATTTTTTCTAAATTTGTAAGCTCGGTTATCAACCCGTTTGAAAAAATAATTAGGCCGGAGGTCAGTAACCAACTTGAATACGAGGCAGAACTTGCTATTGTAATTGGTAAAAAATGTTGTAAGGTAAGTAAGGAAGAGGCGCAAGACTATATTTTCGGTTTTACTTGCATGAATGACGTTACGGCAAGAGACCTCCAAATTATGACCAAGCAATGGGCAAGGTGTAAAGGTTTCGATACTTTTGCGCCGTTCGGTCCGTGGATAGAGACGCAAACGGACGGAGACAACTTGCGCTTACAAGCAATTCTTAACGGTAAGGTAGTGCAAGACGATACCACCGCCGATTTTATTTTTAATACTTCCGAATTGGTAGAATATATTAGCGGTTTTATGACGCTTTCACCGGGAGACATTATTACAACCGGAACGCCGGGCGGAATAGGCCCTATGCAAAGCGGTGATGAAATAAAGGTTGTTATCGAAAGCATTGGCGAACTTGTAAACTATGTTTTATAATATCGGTTAAAAAACTTTTATTTTCATGAATAATACACCTATTATTATAGATATTGTTATAACTTTTATAAACAACAATTGAATTATGGAAAATTCTATTAATTTAATTGTTGACATTTAAAAGTACAGTTGTTATAATTAGTTTAACGATAAACAAAAATTAATCTATTTCAAAAAAGTATATTATTGAACACCTAATAACGGAGGATACTATGTCAAAAATTCAATTTTTAGGATTTGCTTCATTTTTAATTACGACAGATGAAGGCACCACAATTTTAATAGACCCATACTTAGACGATAACGAAAAGGCGCCCGTTAAAACGGACGATTTGCCGAAGATAGACTTAATTTTGGTTAGCCATGGTGCGTTTGACCATATGAAAGATACACCCAAAATTGCACAGCGTGATGGCAGCAAAATTATTTGCGGTGGTGAAACCATGAATTTGTTGATAGACAGGGGCGTTGCGCCCGAGCAAATTACCCAAACGGTTTGGGGACTTGCTGTTCGTCAGTGCGGTATAACGGTAAGGCCGGTTGTAAGTATGCACCGCTCGTCGGTA
>CAYJNC010000258.1:0-1935 GCA_964371185.1 uncultured Christensenellaceae bacterium | reverse complement strand
CGATTGTCTGACGGTACTGCAATGGACGGTTTTGCACTTGGTTTTATTATATATCTACCGGACGGCACCAGAATTTACAATGCGAGCGACACTGCGTTGTTCTCGGACATGAAATTGATAGGCGAGTTGCATAAGCCGCATATTGGTCTTATGAATGTCACAATAGAAAACTGCTTTGACTTCTTGCCCGAATTTTTAACCGGAGAGATGACACCTTATGAAGCTGCACTTGCAAGCCAATGGTTGGGGCTTGATTACGCAATAGCTTGTCATTATGCGGATAAGGACAACGACGATGTTAGGGAGTTTGAACAAATTTTAAATTTAACTAAAGATAAAAATGGTGAAGGCTCACCCGTTCCGGTAATTTTAGATCCGGGTGAAACATTTGTATATCCGATTGAAAAATAAAATTTAAACTATTAATAAGGAGAGTAAAAATATGGGAACAATAGGTTTTGTTGGACTTGGAATAATGGGGAAACCAATGGCAAAAAACTTGGTGAAAGCCGGATATTCACTTTTGGTTTATGATATAGTAAAAGAGGCGGTTGCCGATTTGGTCAGCTCAGGAGCAAAAAGTGCGGACACTGTTGCACAAGTGGCGAGCGAGTGTGAAATTATTTTTACAATGTTGCCCAATTCTCCGCATGTTCAAGAAGTTGTTTTGGGAAAGGGTGGTATACTTGAAAATGCAAAAGAGGGAACAATAATAGTAGACACCAGTTCTATATCGCCGGTAGTTTCAAAAGAAATTGCGCAAAAGTGCGATCAAAATGGAATAGATTATTTAGATGCTCCCGTTTCGGGCGGAGAGCCAAAAGCAATAGAAGGAACACTTGCAATTATGGTGGGTGGAAAGCAAACTGCTTTTGCAAAGGTGGAAGATTTACTTTTAAAGGTGGGTGCATCGGCCGTTTTGGTGGGCGAAGCGGGCAGTGGCAATGTAACAAAGCTTGCAAATCAAATAATTGTTGCGCTAAACATAGCTGCGATGAGCGAGGCTATGGTGCTTGCTACCAAAAATGGTGTAGATCCTAAAAAGGTTTACGAGGCAATAAGGGGTGGGCTTGCAGGCTCTACCGTGTTAGATGCGAAAATGCCTATGGTTTTAGACGGAAATTTCAATCCGGGCTTTAGAATTGAATTACACATTAAAGACTTGCAAAATGCCTTAGACTGTGCGCACTCTGTTCAATCTCCCATACCGTTAACGGCAAATGTTATGGAGACTATGCAGGCATTGAAGGTTGATGGAATGGAAAAAAATGATCATAATGCATTAATAAGATATTACGAAAAATTAGCCGGTGTAGAAGTAAGAAACGTTTAAAAATCACAAAAAATCGGGCTGTTTTAACTATGATAAAACAGCCCGAATATTAAAATAACTTGAATAAACATTAAAAAATTGAAAAATATTGTTTAATAATATGCACAAATTGCTTGAACAAAAAATTTAATTGACATAGCTGTATTAGGTGGCTATAATAGCAAATATAAAGATTCTGCACTATAAGAGCAAACATAATTAAATTAAAAACAACAAACTAAAAATTAGATAAAATAGCTAAAAACACAGATTTTTCGTTTATAGGTATTTCTGTTGAAAAATAATAAGTGTTTCATGGTTTATTGGTAAAAAAATATATTGTTTTGAAAAAAGAACTTAATGTTTGCCGTTTTGAGAGAATGGCAAAAATAATATAACTTATTTTTACAGGAGGACAAAATGAAAAAAATCACTTTAATTGTTGCGGTAGTATTGGTAGCATTGTTTGCTTTTGCGGCATGTTCCCCGGCGGCAGAACCGGCAGCGGCAGAACCTGCGGCGGCAGAACCGGCGGCAGCAGAACCGGCGGCAGCAGAACCGGCGGCAGCAGAACCGGCGGCTGAAGAACCGGCAGCAGAAGCCACTACTGTTATCGGCCTTAA
>CAYJNC010000257.1:0-3186 GCA_964371185.1 uncultured Christensenellaceae bacterium | reverse complement strand
ATGCCAGGCAGCAATCTATCACCCGTGAGATTTCCGAAATTGTGGGTGCAATGGATGCGTTGTCGGGAGAGGAGTGAAAAGACTGATGTATAATTATGAAACAGTCAGTACAGGTGAAATTATAAAAATTACCGGCCCGGTTTTAGACGTACAGTTCGATGCTAAGACCTTGCCGGGGATAAATACGGTGTTATATGTTGAAATAGACGGCAACAAAATTTGGATGGAAGTTTCTTCTCAGTTGCCAAACAATGTTGTTCGTTGCATCGCACTCGAAGCAACGGAAGGTGTTTCTTGCGGTACAACGGTTATAAACACCGGACAACCCGTAACCGTGCCCGTAGGCAAAAATATACTCGGCAGAGTTGTTAATGTAATGGGCGAAGCGATAGACGGTAAGGAAGAAATAGAAACAGACGAATACCGTTCAATATACAGAGATGCACCCGGTTTTTCCGAACAAAACCCGGTTTCTGAAATTTTTGCAACAGGTTTAAAAGTTATAGATTTATTGGCTCCCTACGCAAAGGGCGGTAAAATTGGCCTTTTTGGTGGTGCGGGTGTCGGTAAGACGGTTCTTATAAACGAGCTTATTCACAACATCGCAACCGGCAGCGGCGGATATTCTGTTTTTTGCGGCGTTGGTGAGCGAAGCAGGGAAGGGTACGACCTGATCCAAGAAATGTCGGACAGCGGAGTTCTTGAAAACACTGCACTTGCTTTCGGTCAGATGAATGAACCGCCGGGTTCACGTATGCGTGTTGCCCTCACAGGTCTAACGATGGCAGAATTCTTGCGTGACGAGACCGGTCAGAATGTTTTATTATTCATAGACAACATATACAGATTTATACAGGCAGGCTCGGAAGTTTCGGCCTTGCTCGGCCGCATACCTTCTGCGGTTGGTTATCAACCAACCTTGGCAAACGAACTGGGAGCGTTACAAGAAAGAATCACTTCCACAAAGCACGGTTCTATAACATCTGTTCAAGCTATTTATGTTCCTGCGGACGATTTGACAGACCCGGCCCCGGCAACTACATTCTCGCATCTTGATGCAAAGACAGTTTTATCGAGAAGCGTATCGGAACTTGGTATTTATCCGGCGGTAGACCCCTTAGAGTCTTCCTCTCGAATATTAGACCCACGCATTGTTGGTGACAAGCATTACGAAGTAGCCGGCAGAGTAGTAAACACGCTTCAACGTTACAAAGAATTGCAAGACATACTCGCAATCTTAGGCATGGAAGAATTAGCACCCGAAGACAAGATGATTGTTTTCAGGGCAAGAAAAATACAACGTTTCTTGTCTCAACCAATGTTTGTGGCCGAAAGGTTTACGGGAATACAAGGTAAATTTGTTCCTCTTTCGGAAACAATCAGCAGTTTTGAAGAAATATTAGACGGCAAAGCCGACGATTTGCCCGAACAAGCCTTCTACATGGTAGGCAACATAGACGATGCACGCAAGAAGGCCGAAACAATGGATTTAAGTGAGGTAATGTAATATGCCTGCAACATATCTTTTAGAAATATTAACACCCGAGAGGTCTTTTTATTGCGACACGGTAGTATCCGCTATTGTGCCAACAGAAGACGGGGAGTTTTCTATTCAAAAAGGTCATGAATCTATGGTTATAAGTGTTGTTCCCGGAGAAGTACGCATAAACACAGGTAAAAAATGGGTTATGTGTTCTATTTCCGAGGGTTTTATAGAGGTTCGTCCCGACGAAACAATCATGTTTACACAGACGGCGGAATGGCCGGAAGAGATAGACGTAAGGCGTGCAGAACGCGCAAGGGAACGTGCCGAAGAACGCTTGCGTCAGAAAAAGAGCGAAGAAGAATACAGGCGAAGTAAGATTGCTCTTGCACGGGCAATGGCACGGATTAGCCTTACAAAAAGAAAAACAAAATTATGATACCATAAAGAGGCTGCAAAAAATGTAGCCTCCTTTGTTATTTAAAGGCTATATTAAAAATCGGGGGATATTTATGAAAACAGAGTTTACTTTCATACGGCATGGACAAACAAATGCCAATGTCGCTAAGTTATACACCTGTGACACGGATTTGCTGACTGATACCGGTATAAAACAGGCACAAACGGCAGGCGAGAAATTAAAAGACAAAAAATTCGATGCTTGTTTTTACGGCACAACAAACAGGGTTGTTTGCACCGCAAACATTGTATTGTCTGCCATAGAATGCACGCCAAAAACAATTAATAGCATAAAAGACGTAAGAGAAATAAACTTCGGAAGTTTTTCCGGGCACACCGCAGACGAAAACGAAAAAAAATTCCCTACCGAATGGGCAAGTTACATGGCAGATTTTACAAACTTTTGTTTTCCGAACGGAGAAAGTTTTGCAGATTTTTACGAGAATACAAAAAAAATAATTATGCCCATACTTTCGCATTACGAAGGAAAAAAAGTTCTCTTTATAGCAAGCAAAGGTTTTATTATTACAGCAATTAGCATACTTAAAAATGAAGACGTTAACAGCATGTTTTCGTACGACATAAAAAACGCAGACCCATATACGTTGATCATATAACTTTTTTAGTGTTTATTTTTTTCATAAATTGTATTATAATAATTATAATTTGTTTTTTGCGGATAGTATCCGCTTTTTATTTGGAGGGATTAAACTATATGGAACACAATGTTTTTCAAAAAGATGTAGAGTGCGCAAACAGAAAAGAGATGCAGGAATTGCAGCTGACACGCTTAAAGCATACCGTTGAGTATTGCTACGATAAAGTGCCGCACTATAAAAAGAAATTTGATTCCATTGGACTATTGCCAAAGCATATAAAAACCCTTAAGGACATCGAAAAGATTCCTTTTACAACCAAAGAAGACTTACGTGAGAACTATCCGTACGGCATGATGGCCGTACCTATGAAAGAAGTTGTACGCGTACATGCGTCATCGGGAACAACCGGTAATCCAACCGTTGTCGGATATAACAAGCATGACATAGATTTATGGTCGGACTGTGTTGCCCGTATTATTTGTGCTGCCGGGGTAGGCCCGGAAGACATAGCGCAGGTGGCTTTTGGTTATGGGCTGTTTACCGGCGGTTTTGGCCTACACTACGGACTTGAAAAAGTAGGCGTTTCGGTCATACCCATTTCAAGCGGTAACACCGACCGTCAGTTGAAAATTATGCAGGATTTTC
>CAYJNC010000256.1:0-3201 GCA_964371185.1 uncultured Christensenellaceae bacterium | reverse complement strand
CCCATAACAGATTTTATGAATGCACCGCAATATGCGGAGTTGATAGAAGACTTGAAATCTGCTAATGAAACGGCAGCCGCCACTTCTACAGACACAAGCACAACAGCAAACAGTTTCCCAAAATCTGTTACAAAAATCGTGTTCGCTTGTGACGCAGGCATGGGAAGCAGTGCTATGGGGGCATCTAAGCTCAGAAAAAGGTTGAAAGACAACGGCTTTGCACACATAGAGGTAGTTCACGCACCCGTGAGCGAAGTTCCGCCCGATGCGCAAGTCATTGTGACTCACGAGCAGTTGCAACAAAGGGCAAGAGACGCAAGCCCTATGGCTTATGTTATTCCCATAACAGACTTTTTAAACGCACCACAATATGCACAATTAATAGAAGACTTAAAATCAATGGAGGAAAAATAAGATGATTGAATTCAAATATACAATTAAAGACGAACAAGGTATACATGCAAGACCGGCAGGAATGCTTGTAAAAGAAGCACAAAAATTCGAATGCGACATTAAAATATCAAAGGGCGAAAAAACCGTAGATGTAAAAAGATTGTTCGCACTTATGGGCCTTGGAGTTAAGCAAGGAGAAGAAATTACTCTTGCTTTTGAAGGAGCTGACGAAGTTTCGGCAAATGAAGTAATCAAAGGATTTATCGAAACCAATCTATAAAAGGTGTGACGAATATGCTCAGAATACCCCAAAGACTTGCCCGTATTTTCATAGAGCTCATCAACAACGATAACCCCGTCAGCATAACGACACTTGCACAAAAATTAGGTGTCAGCAACCGGACTGTATTCAGAGAGCTCGAAAATGCCGATTCTATGCTGCAAGGAACCAACCTTTTTCTTACCACCTATGTTGGCGAAGGTTTGTTGCTCGAGGGAGAAACCCAACATAAAAACGAATTTTTAAACGTATTGCTTAAAGATTCGGGGACGGCGGTCAACAAAACAGAAAGACGAATGGCACTTTATCTGAGTTTGCTAAACAGCACAGACTGGCAAAAATTGTTCTACTATGCAAGACAATTAGACGTCAGCGAGGCGACAATTAGTTTAGATTTAGATTTTGTGCGAAAGAAGTTTGAGACATACAACTTAAAGCTTCTTACAAGGCAAGGTCTTGGGGTAAACATTGAAGGAGACGAGGACGACATCAGGCACGCAATTGTGTCTCATATAACAAACACAAATCCTCTTGAAGCATATTTTACCTATCCGCCTTCATCCGTAAAAAGCGGTGTCGCCAATGTAATAAGAAACTTGGAAACACCGCTAAACTGGATAACCGAAGATGCACTATACGTTTTTTCTTGCCAGCTTACAGTTCAGGTAATAAGGCTTTTAAACCATAAGACTCTTTGCTCCGACAAAATTTTCATTGCAGAAGGGTTGCAGGCAGAATTATCAAAAAAGATTGCAGATTTGCTAAAAGCAGAATTCGGCATATCTTTCTCAAATGCCGAACTTCACTACATTGCAAAGGCACTTAGGTCGGCAAGGGCAAAGGAAAAAAACCCATTAGAGCACGAAAACACAGAGTCGTTTTTAACGGCTCAGACGTTGGCATACAGGTTAATAGAGGAGTTTGACAGCAAACTCGGCCCGATATTAAAATCCGACGAACAATTGGTTAGAGGGCTAAGCCTTCACCTGTGGTCTGCCCTTGTCAGGATAGAAGGTGGCTATGCCATCGCCGACCCTATGGGCGAACAGATAAAAAACAAATATCCCGAAATATACAAAAAAGCGGAGTCGGCAACAAAAGTTTTATTTGCCGACAAAGAAATATCGTCGGGCGAAATTTCTTGCATCGCAACATATTTCGGAGCGGCCGTCATGAAAATCGGTCAAAACCACAGCGGACTCAAAGTTTGTGTTGTGTGCATGGCAGGAGTTGGTGTTTCATATATGTTGGCAGGCCAACTGCGTACACATTTCGGTGCCGCACTCGAAATTGAAGTCGGAAAGTACTCGGACAATTCCAAATGGGACAATTACGACATATTAATTTCAACGATAGACATAGACAGCGCAAACATACCGGTAGTAGTCGTAAACCCAATATTAGATTCAACAGACTATAGCTTAATTGAAAACGAAATAGGCAACATAAACGCACATAACACCATTGCAGATTTAACAGACAATTCGCTTAAATTCGGCTTGGAAAACGCCTTGCCCTACCTTAGCGAAATAGAAAAAATTATGGCGGATTTCAAAATAATGTTGGTACCGGGTGCGTTAAGCGTAGAAGACTTTGCCGAATTTGTCGGAGAATATTTTGGAAAAGACGACGACAAAAAAGCAATAATTACACAAGACCTGCTCAAAAGAGAAAGCGTTTCTTCTCAGCTGATCGACGAACTTTCTTTGGTACTACTGCACGCAATCACAAACGGCGTCGATACTCCGGTGTTGTCGGTCTTATATCCGACAGTTCAGCCAATAACAAACGCCTCAGGCCACAATGCAAAAAGTTGTTTATTGATGTTGTTACCACCACATTCTCACGAAAACCTGAGAAATACACTCGGCCAAATTAGCGCAAGCTTAATAGAAGACGAAAACTTTCTTCTTGCACTTCACGAGAGGAACGAGAAAATTATCAGGGACAAAACAGAAAGTATTATTAAAAATCAAATAAAAGTATATTTAGAAAAATTATTTTAACGGAGGAAACAAAAAATGTTAAGAGCACAAGAAATAGTATTGGGACAAACCCCCGAAACACCCATAGAAGCAATAAACAGGGCAGGCCGTTTGCTTGTAGAAGCAGGCTACGTAGACGAAAGTTATATTGAAGGAATGCAAAAAAGAGATGCTAATTTCTCGACGGCAATAGGAAATTTCATCGCCATACCCCACGGCGAAAAAGAATATAAGGCGAGCATTAAAAAAACCGGTCTTTGCGTCATAACCTATCCCGATGGCATAGACTGGAACGGTACTCCCGTAAAAATCGTGATCGGCATAGCGGCCGAGGGCGACGGTCACCTTGAAATATTAGAAAATATAGTAGAAGTGTTAGACACAGAAGAAGATGTTGCCGCATTGCTTGCAAACAGCAAAGAAGAAATTATCGGTAAATTTGTCGGCGACAATTAATCGGCACAAAGGCCTTTAATAAGCGGTTGTAATAAAAAAAAGAAGAGCCAAGCCGGTTGGCTCAACGGTTTTAAACAAGTTAAATAA
>CAYJNC010000255.1:0-3222 GCA_964371185.1 uncultured Christensenellaceae bacterium | reverse complement strand
GAAAGACATTGGATTTCAAAATTTTCTCAAATACCTGTTAACTTACCACCCTTACCCGAACAAAATGCTATCGCCGAAATTCTATCTACCGCCGACAATGAAATTGAATTGTTGCAAAAAGAACTTGAGTGCGAAAGGCAAAAGAAAAAATCGCTAATGCAACTATTATTAACCGGAATTGTGAGGGTGTAAAGATGACAGAGCAACAAGCAAAAGAAATGTGCAAAGTATTAATTGAAAACAATAAGAATAAACCTTTTTCGGATGAAGAAAAAGAGTTGTTTAAACAATTGGTAGACAAAGCGAAAACAAAAGAAGAATTGATATTATTGGCAGTAAAATATTTTAGTTTATAGCAAAGCAATTTGCTGTAAAAATAAAGTAAAAGGAGGGGTACACATGGCTAATTTCTATTATGTGAACAACAATTCGACATACAACCCGGGCTGGCATCATGAAGTTCATACAGAGGAACACGCTAACCAGTTAAACATAAGTAGTAAACAGTTAATTGGTTATTGTAGTGATGAAGTCGAAGCAGTTCAAAAAGCAAAAAGCATTTATGCTGATGCTGACGGTTGTGCGATTTGTTGTCCGAAAGCACACAGAGGATAACCCCAACAAAGGAAAGCGAGGGGCAAGTCCCCTCGTTCTCCCTAATTCTAACGAAACGGAGAACGTTATGCTAAAAGACCTATACTTAGAGAAAAATATAAGCCAAGATCCTGCAATTGAATTGCTTAAATCTTTGGGGTACAAATATATTTCGCCCGAAGATGCTCAACTTCAAAGGGGTGGTAATTATGATGTCTTGCTAAAAGACATATTGCGAGAACAGCTAAGGAAAATCAATAAATATTCGTATGGAGGAGTGGTAAACGAGTTTTCGTCCGCTAATATAGAGAGAGCCATCGAAGATTTAGACGAACCGCTAACAGAGGGGCTTGTTAAGTGTAGCGAAAAAATATTCGACATTCTTTCTTTGGGTAAAAGTTATCCCGAAATGGTGGGAGATGGCAAAAGTTTAAGTTTTAATTTAAAGTATATTGACTGGGATAATTTTGAGAATAACACTTTACATATAACAGAAGAATATCAGGTGGAAAGCCAAGACAAAGCGCACAATGCTCGGCCGGATATTGTGTTGTTTATTAATGGCATTCCCTTTGCGGTTATCGAATGTAAGCCGCCTCATGTTTCGGTAGATCAAGGCGTGGAGCAGACCATTCGTAACCAAACGGCAGAATATATTCCGCAACTTTTTAAGTTTGCGCAGATTGTTATGTCTACCAATAAAAACAATGTGAAGTATGCAACGGCGGGAACACCAAAGAAGTTTTGGAGTGTGTGGAAAGAAGAAGATACCTCATTTTTAGAGAGTAGTATTTCGGCGCATATTAAAGACCGCACGCCGACCGAGCAGGATAAAAATATTATTTCTCTGTTATCTAAAAATCGTGTGTATGATTTGGTTAAGTATTTTATTTTGTATGATGCTAATGTAAAGAAAATATGCAGGTATCAACAATTTTTTGCAACTAAAGAGATAATCAAAACAATTTCAAAAAAAGATGTTTACGGTAATCGGCAGAGCGGTGTAATTTGGCATACCCAAGGCAGCGGAAAAAGTTTGACTATGGTTATGCTTGCAAAATATATTTTGCTTGAACTTGCGAAATGTAATCCTAAAGTTGTTATCATCACCGACCGAAAAGAACTTGATGGACAAATAACAAAAACATTTGCGCATACAAGGTTGCTGCCTGCACGGGCAACCACCGGAAGACATTTAGTTGAGTTGGTTAATAGTGATAAGGCCGATGTTGTCACGACCATCATTAACAAATTTAATACGGCGGAAAAATTAGACACAAAGAATGAATCTCAAGATATTTTTGTGCTTGTAGACGAGAGCCATCGTTCTAACTATGGGCAACTTTCAACAAAAATGCGGACGGTGTTTCCGAATGCTTGTTATATTGGGTTTACCGGAACACCGCTTATGAAAAAAGAAAAGAATACAATGGCAAAGTTTGGGCACTTGATTCATAAATATACAATTAAAGACGGGGTAGACGACGGGGCAATTGTACCGCTTATTTATGAGGGTAAATTTGTTGAGCAGAATGTTGATGAAGAAAACATTGATTTGTGGTTTGAGCAGACAACAAAAAGGCTTAATGATTCGGAAAAACAAGATCTTAAGAATAAGTGGAGCAGTATAAAAAGGCTTGCTTCTACCGATGCGAGAATAAAAAGAATTGCGCTTGATATTAATAATCATTTTATTGAGGGTTATAAAAATACAGGGTTAAAAGCAATGCTTGCCACAAATTTTAAGAAAGATGCCGTTCGATATTATGAATGTTTTGAAATGTTTGGTGATTTGAATTGCGCTGTTGTAATTTCGCCGCCCGATTTGCGGGAAGGGGAAGAGGATATAGACGAGTCGACAGACGATAAGGTGTTAGTCTATTGGAAAAAAATGATGAACCAATACGGGGATTCGGACAGATATGAAGAAGCGATGAAAAATAAATTTCAAGATGGTGAAATAGATATTCTAATCGTTTGCAGTAAGCTGTTGACCGGTTTTGATGCGCCTGTTTGTTCGGTGTTATATATTGATAAAGAACTGAAAGAACATGGTTTGTTGCAGGCTATTGCCAGAACGAACCGTCTTTGTGAAGGTAAGGATTATGGCTTGATAGTTGATTACCGTGGCTTGATAACAAAACTTGACGAGGCTATGGATATGTATAGCGGTGCAGGGCTTGAAAACTTTGACGGTAGTGACTTAAAAGGTGCGGTTGTCGATGTCATGAGCTCGATTGCAAATGTTCGTCAAACTTACTCTAAGGTAGAAGAGTTGTTTTCAGGAGTTCAGAATAATCGTGACACCGAAGAGGTGGAAGTATTGCTTGCCGATGATAAATTGCGTGAAGATTTTTACACGTCGTTATGTGCGTTCGGGAAGGCGCTTAATATTGTTTTAAACTCGGAGAATGTGTATTCGGCTATGCCAAAAGGCGAAATAAACCAATATAAGGATAGTTTTATATTTTATTCTAAGGTGAGAAGGAGTGTTAGGATTCGTTATCACGATGCGTTAGACAATTCCGAATATGAAAAACAAATGCAAAATTTGCTGGATACGCATTTGTCAGTGGCGGGATTGAAGAAAATTACAAATCCGGTAGATATTTTAAATAAAGATGATTT